>NZ_DEVJ01000060.1:0-127465 GCF_002362875.1 Empedobacter sp. UBA3239
CAACTTTTGATACTGATCCATAATTTGGAGGTGTATCAAATCTCTTGAAAATCTTTAATTCACGTGTATGAACTAAACTACTTTCTTCATTTTCAAGCAATTCATTATTTGAAGATGATTTTAAAATCTGTGTGTTACAAGATGATAAAATGGTAAAAAACGATAGAGTTAAAAAAAATGTATTCTTAAAAATTTTCATTGAAATGTTGAAAAAAACGTGCTATTCTTTGGTTAAGAGTTGAATTTGATCTCTTAATTCGGCTGCTTTTATAAAATCTAAATTTTTTGCAGCATTTTCCATTTCTTTCTGCAATTTTTGTACCAATTTCTCTTTATCTTCTGTCGAATAATTTTCATTAATCTCTGCTGCTTGTTGAATCAAATGTTTTTGTTCGTAAGGATTTTCTTCAAAATCTGCTGCAGCTAAACTTAGTTTCGTTATTTTTTTGTTTAAAGCTTGCGGAACTTTATTGTGATCTTTGTTGTATTTCATTTGAATTTCACGACGACGATTTGTTTCATCAATCGTTAATTGCATACTATCTGTAATTCTATCTGCGTACATAATCGCCAAACCATTCACGTTACGAGCAGCACGACCAACCGTTTGCGTTAAAGAACGATGACTTCTTAAGAAACCTTCTTTATCAGCATCCAAAATTGCAACCAGAGAAACTTCAGGTAAATCTAAACCTTCTCTCAAAAGATTAACACCAACCAAAACATCAAATAAACCAGCCCGTAAATCAGCCATAATCTGAACACGTTCTAACGTATCCACGTCAGAATGAATATAACGACATCGAACGCCATATTTTGTCAAATATTTCGTTAACTCTTCCGCCATTCGTTTCGTTAAAGTAGTGACCAAAACACGTTCGTCTAACTCTACTCGTTTATTGATTTCTTCCATCAAATCATCGACTTGATTTTGCGTAGGACGAATTTCAATAATTGGATCTAATAATCCTGTTGGACGAATGACTTGCTCTACAACAACTCCTTCCGATTTTTCTAATTCATAATTCGCAGGTGTTGCTGAAACATAAATCACTTGATTTTGTAAAGCTTCAAATTCTTCGAATTTTAACGGACGATTGTCCATTGCAGCTGGAAGTCGGAAACCATATTCTACTAAATTCTCCTTGCGCGAGCGGTCTCCACCATACATTGCATGAACTTGAGAAACTGTAACGTGCGACTCATCAATCACCATCAAATAATCTTCTGGGAAATAATCTAACAAACAGAATGGACGAGTTCCTGGTTCGCGACCGTCTAAGTATCTCGAATAATTCTCGATTCCAGAACAATATCCCAATTCTTTGATCATTTCCAAATCAAATTCAGTACGTTCTTGCAAACGTTTTGCTTCGAGATGTTTTCCTATTTCATGAAAATACTCAACTTGTTTTCCTAAATCGATCTGAATATCAGCAATTGCGCCATTCAATGTATCTTTAGAAGTTACAAAAAGATTGGCTGGATAAATATTAATTTTATCTAATTTAGTTGAAGTTTTGCCTGTTTCAACATTGAAAACAGAGATTTCTTCGATTTCATCACCAAAGAAATTAATTCTGATTCCATCATCCGCATAAGCAGGAAAAATATCTAATGTATCACCTTTAATTCTAAAATTTCCGCGTTGAAAAGCACCTTCTGTTCTCGAATATAAAGCTTGAACTAATTTATGTAAAAAAGCTGTTCTCGAAATAATTTGCCCCGTTTCTATCTGAATCACATTTTTATGAAATTCTGTTGGATTTCCAATACCATATAAACACGAAACTGAAGCCACAACCAAAATATCACGACGACCAGAAAGTAGGGAAGAAGTAGTACTTAAACGAAGCTTTTCAATTTCTTCATTGATTGATAAATCTTTCTCGATATAGGTTCCAGACGAAGGAATATATGCCTCGGGTTGATAATAATCATAGTAAGAAACGAAATATTCGACTGCATTATTCGGAAAAAATTCTTTGAATTCCATATACAACTGTGCCGCCAACGTTTTGTTATGTGCCAAAACCAAAGTTGGACGTTGCACATCTTGTACAACATTCGCGATTGTAAATGTTTTACCAGAACCTGTAACACCCAAAAGTGTTTGATAACGATCATTATTTAGAATACCATTTGATAATTCTTCAATAGCTTTTGGTTGATCACCGGTAGGCTTGAATTCAGAATTTAATTGAAACTGCATTCTACAAATTTACAAATTATTCAGATAAAAAAGGATTGTTATGAATTGTGATTTTAAATAGAAGTTTATAAAAAATAAAAAGGCGACTTTAAGTCACCTTTTCATCAAAACCACAAAAAAATGAGAAAACTGTTTACTTAGTAAACAAACTTCCTTCCATTATTACAAGCTATTGCCCGCTATAACCATTGCAAATATATGTCGGTTTTCTGTGCGTGCACAATAATTTGTAATACTTTGTTTTATTGGTGTCGATAAAAGTTATTTATAATAGTGTTAAAATAGCTGATTACAACGTTTTCGTTGATTTGAATAAACTTTATAGTGTTAAGTTTACACTAGCGAATTTTTCGCTAAATTCCATAATTTATCTAATTCGGAAATGGTTAAATTAGCTATGTTTTGACCATTTTCTTTCGCGATTTCTTCTATTTTCTGAAAACGTGCGATAAATTTTTTGTTCGATCTTTCTAAAGCATCTTCAGAATTGATGCCATTAAATCGTCCATAATTAATTAAAGAAAATAAAATGTCACCAAATTCCATCTCTTTATCAGTAGGATTTTGTTCTTCTTTGAATTCATTAATTTCCTCGATAATTTTATCAATAACTTGATCAGAATTTTCAAATTCAAATCCAACACCTTTTACTTTGTCTTGAATTCGGTATGCTTTTACCATTGCTGGGAGAGAAGTAGGAACGCCAGAAAGTACAGATTTATTGCCTTCTTTTAGCTTGATTTGTTCCCAATTTTGAAGCACTTTTTCTTCTGTATTTACTTCTACATCCCCGTAAATATGTGGATGACGATGAATTAATTTGTCACAAATACCATTTAAAACATCAGCAACATCGAAGTTGTTTTGCTCTGATGCGATTTTAGAATAAAAAACTAGGTGAAGAAAAACATCACCTAGTTCTTTTTTTATTTCATCCGAATCTTTTTCGATGATAGCATCCGAAAGTTCATAAATTTCTTCGATAGATAACGTACGCAATGTTTCCATTGTTTGTTTACGATCCCACGGACATTTTTCACGTAATTCATCCATTATATCCAACAATCTTTCGAAAGCCTGTAATTGATCTTTACGTGTATTCATCTCTAATTATTCAGCGTCTTTATCTTTTTTTGCTGTTGTTTTTTTAGCAGCAGTTTTTTTAGCTGGTTTTTCTTCAGCCTCTTTTTTGTCAGCAGCCTTTTTAGCAGGAGCTTTCTTTTTTGGTTTTTCTTCCACAACAACTTCTTCTGTAGCTTCTACTTCAGCAACAGGAGCTTCTTGTGCTTGTTGAGCAGCCATTGCAGCTTCTACAGCAGCTAAGTCGATGTTTAATAATCCGTTTTTGTGTAAGATATTATACCATTGGAATAATTTTTTCAAATCAGAATCATAAACTCTTGAATCGTCATATTCTGGTAAAACTTCTTCCATATATTTACGCAATTCTGTACCAGAAGTTTTGTAATCGATCGTTTCTCCTCCGTTTTCTTTTTTGTAAATTCTGAAGAAAACTTCAGCCAAAGGAAATTCTTGTGATACTCCGTAAATAGCAACGTTGTCTAATAAACTAACATTGTAGTTAGAAGCGATTGAGATTTTTTTACCTTTTTCTAAATCTTCAACAACAAAACCACCTCTTGTTTGAGAAACTAAACGGTATAATCCTGGTTTTCCTGAAATTGCGATAACTCTTGATAAATCCATATTCTATTATGTTTAAGGGTCTATGAAGGGAATTTCATTTTGTAACTCGTGTTTACTTTCCCTTTTGTTATATTTTTTAATTTATTACTTATTAATTTCTTTTTAAAGCTCGAAATATAGTCAATAAAAAGCTTTCCTTCCAAATGATCGTATTCGTGTTGAATAACTCGAGCGCGAATATCCGAAAAAGTTTCGGTATGTTTCACCCAATTTTCATCAAAATATTCTAAAGTTACCGATTCTGGACGTGTTACATCTTCGTGAATGTGAGGAATACTCAAACATCCTTCTGTAAAAGCCCATTCGTCTCCTTCTGAACTACTGATTTTTTTTGGATTGATGAAAACACGTTTGAAATCTTTTAATTCATCTTTTACATCATCATAATCTTCATCTTCTTCGAAAGGCGAGCAATCAACAACAAATAAACGTATATCTTTCCCGATCTGAGGTGCTGCGATACCAACTCCGTTAGAGTCATACATTGTATCGAACATATTTTGGATCAGTTCTTGTAAATTTTTATAATCTTGATCGATTTCTTGTGAAACTTTACGCAAGACAGGATCTCCGTAAGCTACAACTGGTAATACCATTTTCTGATCTTTTTTTATTAATTTAACGGCAAAGATACAATTTGTTATAGTTTATGTGATAAAAATGATTGTAAAATTATTACGGCACTCACTTTATCGACCATTCCTTTTTCTTGACGTTTTTTCTTTTTCATTCCTCCAGCAAACATTGCTTGAGAAGCCATTTTTGAGGTAAACATCTCATTTTCACGATGAATTTTAATCAACGGAAATTGTTCAGAAAATTTTTTCAAAAAAGGTTGAATTTGATTTTCTATCTCATTTAATTCTCCTGAAAAACGAACAGATAATCCAACTACAAGGTCAGAAACGTTTTCTTTCTCGATATATTGTTTCAAGAAATCCATCAATTTTGATGTATCAATTGTATCAACTGGCGAAGCTATAATTTGCAATTCATCGGTTACGGCAACGCCTGTTCTTTTTCCTCCGTAATCTAACGCTAATATTCGTGACATTTAGCAAATTTAAAAAAACGATTCAATAATAAATAATCTCTTTGAAATCCCTTGATTATAATTTTTATATTTGTGGCTATTATTAATAAAGATGGAGAATTTAAAACAAATCATAGAAAAAGCTTGGTACAATAGAGAATTGTTACAAGAAGAGTCAACACAAACTGCAATTCGTGAAGTAATTGAGTTAATAGATAACGGACAATTACGTTGTGCAGAACCAGTAGGTGAAGATTGGCAAGTAAACGAATGGGTGAAAAAAGCAGTTGTAATGTATTTCCCAATTCAGAAAATGGAAACTTTAGAAGCAGGAATTTTTGAATACCATGATAAAATGGAATTGAAACGTAACTATGCTGAAAAAGGAATTCGTGTTGTTCCCAATGCTGTTGCTCGCTATGGTGCGTATATTTCTACGGGAGTTATTTTAATGCCTTCTTATGTAAATATTGGTGCGTATGTGGACGAAGGAACAATGGTTGATACTTGGGCTACTGTAGGTTCTTGCGCTCAAATTGGGAAAAATGTTCATTTATCTGGTGGTGTAGGAATTGGTGGAGTTTTAGAGCCATTGCAAGCTGCGCCAGTAATTATTGAAGATAATGCGTTCATCGGATCTCGTTGTATCGTTGTAGAAGGAGTTCGTGTAGGTAAAGAAGCGGTTTTAGGAGCAAATGTAGTGTTAACAGCATCAACTAAAATTATTGATGTTACAGGTGACGAACCAGTAGAAATCAAAGGTTATGTTCCTGCTCGTTCAGTAGTTATTCCAGGTTCTTACACAAAGAAATTTGCTGCAGGTGAATACCAAGTTCCATGTGCTTTGATCATCGGAACTCGTAAAGAGTCTACAGATAAAAAAACTTCATTAAACGATGCATTACGCGAGCATAATGTGGCGGTTTAAGTAGAATAAATTTTATAAAATATAATCCTCAGCAGTTTTGTTGAGGATTTTTTTATTTTCGAATCAAACATATTTTAGTAGTTTTGCTTTATAACTATGTTTTATGAAAATTTTGATTATCCAACACAAGATGATAGGCGATGTTTTAATCACATCATTGTTGTGCGAAAATATCAAAAAAGCTTATCCAAATGCTATTGTTGATTATTTAATCAATAGTAATACTTTGCCTGTTTTAGAGAATAATCCATACATCGATCATAAAATTGTCTTCGATGAAAAAGAAAACAAAGGTTTGATGAATTTGATTAAATTCTCGAAAAAAGTTAATCAAAATAAATACGATATTGTAATTGATGCTTACTCAAAATTACAGAGTTGGGTAGATGTTTTTATCAATAACGCACCAAAAAAAATATCGTACAAAAAGATTGGAAGAACGTTTTTGTATACAGATAATGTAGAAAAACATGACGAACCAAATTCATATTTAGGTTTAGCAATCGAACATCGTTTGTCTTTATTGAAGCCTTTAGGAATTAAAATTCCTTTGGCTACAGAACCAAAATTATATTTAACAGAAGAAGAAATAAACTTTGCGAAAGATTTATTTACAAAACATCAAGTTGATTCTACTCGTAAAACGGTTATGATTAGTTTGCTTGGTTCTGATCCTTCAAAAACTTATCCGTTGAATGAAATGGCAAAAATGATTGATTTTATTGGTCAACATTATAATGTCAATATTTTATTCAATTATTTTCCGAAACAGTTACCACAAGCCAAGGAAGTTTATAATCAATTATCTGATGAAACCAAATCGAAAGTTTATTTTGAATTGTTGGGTAATGATTTGCGTCAATTTATTGCAATTGCAAATGAATGTGATGTGATTGTTGGAAATGATGGAGGGGCAATTAATATGTCGAAAGCTTTAGGGAAAAGATCATTTATTATTTTTTCTCCTTGGATTGATAAAAAAGTTTGGGCAACTTTCGAAGATGGAATTAATCACACAAGTGTTCATTTGAAAGATTATTTTCCTGAAAAACTTGGAGATTTAAACAATCGTCAAATAAAAAAACAAGTAAATGAATTTTATTCAATATTTGATTTCGAGTTATTTAAAGATAAATTAGATGATTTTTTAAACAATAATCTATTAGGTGAACAATTTATAAATAAGAATAACGTTGAAATAGAAACTAAAAAAGAATATTCTATAGAATCAATGTCTACTAAAATTTCAGCTTTATTGATTACTTATAATGAAGAAAAAAATTTACATCGTTATTTAAATGATGTAGATTTTGCTGATGAAATTATTATTATTGATTCTTTTAGTACCGATAAAACAGAAGAAATTGCTCGTCAAAATCCTAAAACTAAATTTGTAAAACGTGAGTTTGATAATTTTACGAATCAACGTAATTATGGACTTTCTTTGGCAAAAAATGATTGGGTTACTTTTTTTGACGCAGATGAAGGAATCCCACTTGAATTAAAAAAAGAAATTGTTTCGGTTTTTAATCAGCAACCTACTTTTGATGCATATTTTGTTTATCGAAAATTCTTTTTTAAGAAGAAGCATATCAAATATTCGGGCATGCAAAATGATAAAGCTGTTCGAATTTTTAAAAAATCTAAATCTCAATACAAATCAGATAGAATGGTTCATGAGATTATAGAATGTAATGGTAGAACAGGTTATTTAACAAACAAACTTGATCATTTTACATTTGATAATGAACAAGAATATTTAGACAAACTGAATAGTTATTCTCGCTTACGAGCACAAGAACTTCGTCTTAAAAATCTGAAACCATCATTTTATCATTATACGATAAAACCTGCCTATCGTTTTTTAAATTATTTCGTAATGAGACTTGGTTTTTTAGATGGAAAAGATGGTTATACAATTGCAAAACTACATGCAATTTCTGTTGCAAATCGTTATAAATATTTGGACGAAATTTATAGAAAAGAAAATCAAAACTTAGGTTAAATAAAGAAGTTTAGGATTTTATTATACATTTGTCATACATTAAAAATAATACAATGAAAGCATATGTTTTTCCAGGACAAGGTGCTCAATTCTCTGGAATGGGTAAAGACTTGTACGAAAATTCTGAAATCGCAAAAGAATTATTTGATAAAGCAAACGAAATCTTAGGATTTGATATAAAATCAATTATGTTTGAAGGTTCTGCAGAAGACCTAAAACAAACAAAAGTTACACAACCTGCAGTTTTTTTACATTCTGTTATTTTAGTGAAAACTTTACCAGATTTTAAACCAGAAATGGTTGCAGGGCATTCTTTAGGAGAAATTTCTGCTTTAGTTGCAAATGGAACGTTAGATTTCGAATCTGGATTAAAATTAGTGTACCAACGTGCTTTAGCAATGCAAGCTGCTTGTGAAGCTAATCCATCAACAATGGCTGCAATTTTAGGATTAGAAGACAAAATTGTTGAAGATGCTTGTGCAGAAATTGATGGAGTTGTAGTTGCTGCAAATTACAATTGCCCAGGTCAATTAGTGATTTCTGGAGAGATTGAAGCGGTTAACGTAGCATGTGAAAAATTGAAAGAATTAGGCGCAAAACGTGCTTTAGTTTTACCTGTTGGTGGAGCTTTTCATTCACCTTTAATGAAACCTGCAGAAGAAGAATTAGCAAAAGCCATTGAAGAAACAACATTCAATACGCCAATTTGTCCAGTATATCAAAATGTAAGTACAACTGCCGTTACAGATCCTGCAGAAATCAAGAAAAACTTGATTGCACAATTAACTGCTCCTGTAAAATGGACGCAATCTGTACAAAATATGATTGCTGATGGTGCGACTGAATTTATTGAGGTTGGACCAGGAAACACTTTACAAGGTTTAGTGAAGAAAATAAACAGAGAGGTTGCGACTTCTTCGGCACAAATCTAAAATAAATGAAAACATACCGTTCCAATGGAAAATTATTCCTTATCGGGGAATATATTGTAATTGATGGAGCGAAAGCATTTGCATTGCCCACGAAATATGGGCAATGTTTGTTTGTAGAAAATTCATCAGAAACAGAAAATTTAATCACTTGGAAAGCGACAAAATTTGATAATTCTATTTGGTTTGAAGCTGAAATTAGATTGAATGATTTAGAAATAATTTCTTCTACAAATGATAAATTAAGTCAATCATTACAAATGATTTTAAAACAAGCTAAATCGTTAAATCCTGATTTTTTCAATTCTAATAATAGTTATCAATGTTTAACGAAGTTAGAATATCCGCAAGAATGGGGATTGGGAAGTAGCTCGACTTTGATTGATTTGATTAGCCAATGGATTGAAATAAATCCGTTTGAACTGAATCAATTAACCTTCAATACAAGTGGTTATGATATTGCATGTGCGCATCATCATCAGCCCATTTTGTTTTCGAATAATCCTATCGAAGTAGAAGACTTAGAATTGAATTGGAATTTTAAAGATCAACTTTATTTTGTTTATCTTAATCAAAAGCAAGATACGCAAGCCGTTGTGGGAAATCATTACAAAAACAAACCAAAAGATTGGAAAATGATTCAGGATCTTTCTGATTTGGTTGTTCAAGCAACTAAAGTTGAGAGTTTAACTGATTTAGAATGTATTTTAGATGAATATCAAGCACGATTAGGTGATTTTATGCAAATTCCACAAGTTAAAGAATTGTATTTTCCTGATTATTTAGGAACTGTAAAAAGCCTAGGAGCTTGGGGCGGAGATTTTGTCTTAGTGACGTATAGAGAAGGAATGAACGATTATTTTAAAGAAAAAGGATATGAGATTATTATTCCGTTTTCTGAAATGATAAAATAACAAAAAAGCAGATTTAATTTTAAATCTGCTTTTTTGTTATTGTTTTTTACCAATCATGGCTTTTAATTTCTTTTTTCGAGCTTGTTTTGTTTGAAATTTATGTTGGAATTCTTGCGTTTTATTCCACATAGCTTCAATAACTTCCTGTTCTGGTTTATTAATAAGTTTCGCATATTCTTTTCCCATAATTTCTATCATTTCTTTTTGAGGAGTTAGACGAGAAAAATTTTTAATTCGAATATCAAAACTCATTGAATTGTGAAAATTCATGCGATTTAAATCAACCAAATAAAACTCATATTGATTTTCTCCAACTTGCTTAATTAAAGTATTTCCAGGAGAATGATCTAAAAATTCAATTCCAGCTTCATGCAAATCAAATGTGAATTTTGTAAATTGTTTCAAGATTTCATTTCGATTTTCCCAAATCGGAATTTCGACTAATTCACGATAAGTCAAATCAGCTTCAACTAATTCACAGAAATAGTAACTATCATTAAAATTTATAAGGGTTTTATTTTCTACAAAAGCAATTGGATATGGTGTCAAAAATCCTAAATCAATCAATCGTTTTGCATATTCATAAGATCGTTCAGCTTTTGATTTTCTGAAAAATCGATATACAAATTTATTGACAATATTCGGAATTTTGAATGATTTAATCGTAGCAATTTTACCTGATTCTAATGTCTTTTTTTTGATAGAATTTCTTGTGCCTTTTGCAATATAATCGTCAATCAAGTCAAAATTGTCAAGAATGGATTTGATTTCAGTTTGCGTGGTTTTATAATTATTATTTACGACAATTTTCTGTGTCATTTTTCAAAATATTATAATTAATATAGAAAAAATCTATATTTCATTTTAATCTGTCAAAGATATGTCTATTTTTGTTGAAAAGTACTCTCAATATTATGAATAATTTGAAGAAAGTAGGGATTATAGTTCCAATTTATAGAGATTTTTTAGACGAATTTGAAAAAAAATCTTTGGAAAGTATAATTCAACATTTCAATGGTTTTGAAATTATTTTTGTGGCTCCAAAAGGTTTGACAACTTCTAATTATTCATCTTTCTTTAGTAAAATCAATGATATTCGTGTAGAATATTTCAGTTCAAATTGTTTCGATTCCATTGACGATTATAATCAATTGTTATTAGAAAAATATTTTTATAAAACTTTTGAAGAATTCGAATATATACTGATTTGTCAATTAGATGTTTATGTTTTTAAAAATAAACTAAATGAATGGAGCGATAAAGGCTATGATTATGTTGGAGCACCTTGGATAGGAAGTGAACGTAATTTTATTAATTTAACTTTCGAAAAAATAAATGGATTTATTCGAAAAATAAAAGGTAAAAAACCAAAGAATACAGAGCGGCTTTTTAAAGTTGGAAATGGAGGATTTTCGCTGAGAAAAGTAGATAGATTTATTCAAATTTCTGAAGAACAATCGAATCAAATAAATTTATTTTTAAAAGAAAAGCCTAACTCTGATTATCATGTAGAAGATGTTTTTTGGTCATTATATGTACCAAAAATATACAAGGATTATAAAATTCCTGAATGGCAGGAGGCATTAGATTTTTGTATGGATCGTAAGCCAGAAGAAGCATTAAAATTGAATAATAATGTTTTGCCAATGGCTTGTCATCGATTCAATCAACCCAAACCGTATAAATTTTGGAGAAATTATATTAAATAATTCTCATTTCAACTTTCCTATAATACCTTTGTACTCAAATTTATAAAACAAAGAAAATGTCAGATATAAACGAAATTGTAGCCAAACTAAAACAAGGAGAAACAATGCTTTATCCAACAGATACAATTCTTGGACTGGGTTGTGATGCGAAGAATGAGGCTGCAATCGAAAAAATTTATCAGATAAAAAATCGTCCTTCATCAAAATCGTTGATTATTTTGGTTGATTCTCCACGTATGTTACAAAACATTGTTGAGGTTCCAGAATTAGCTTGGGATTTGATTGATTTGAACGAAAAACCTCTTACAATTATTTACGATAATCCAAAAGGTTTACCACAATCGTTAATCGCAGAAGATAATACAATTGCCATTCGAATGACTGATGATTTGTTTTGTAAAAAAATCATCGGAAAATTAGGAGGACCAATTGTGTCTACATCGGCTAATTTATCAGGAGAATCTTCTCCAAAAGTATTTTCGGAAGTTAATCCTACTATTTTAGAGCGTGTTGACTTTTATCCAGATGAAACAAAAACCTTTGTACCTCAGTTCACTGCATCAACGATAATTAAATTAGGTCTAGATAACGAAGTAAAAGTTATTAGAGAGTAGTTTTTTATTTCAAAACTTATACTTTTGCAGAATGAAAATCTTAGAAGCCGTATCAAATCCAATTTTTAGAAATGTAGCAGAAGTTGCTGATGAAATTAATCAAGAAACTTATGTGGTTGGTGGATTTGTACGCGATTATTTATTGAATCGTGGTCAGAAAAAGGACATCGATTTTGTAACAGTTGGAAATGGAATTTTATTAGCTAAAGAATTGGCTAATAAATTAGGACATACATCACAAGTTTCAGTTTTTAAACGTTTTGGAACAGCAATGTTCAAATATAAAGACACAGATTTGGAGTTTGTAGGTGCGCGAAAAGAAAGTTATTCAGAAGACAGTCGAAAACCACATGTTGAAGACGGAACGTTGGAAGACGACCAAAAACGTCGTGATTTTACGATCAATACATTGGCAATTTCGATGAATAAAGAGAATTTTGGCGAATTAATTGATCCTTTTAATGGAGTTGAAGATTTGAATAATAAAATCATCAAAACACCATTAGAGCCGAATGTTACCTATTCTGATGATCCTTTGCGTATGATGCGTGCGATTCGTTTTGCAGCTCAATTGGATTTTGAAATAGAAAAAAAATCTTTTCAGGCAATAATTGAAAATGCAGAACGTATTAATATCGTATCTTTTGAACGCGTAATGGATGAGTTTCAGAAAATTATGATGACTGACAAACCTTCGGTCGGATTATTGTTATTGGAACAATCAGGATTAATGCAACATATTTTACCAGAATTGGTTGCGTTAAAAGGAATCGAAGAGGTTGAAGGGCAGAAACATAAAGATAATTTTTATCATACCTTAGAAGTTGTCGATAATATTTCTGTCAACACAGATAATGTTTGGTTACGTTGGGCAGCGTTGTTGCACGATATTGGAAAAGCAGTAACAAAACGCTTTGATAAAAATGTAGGTTGGACATTTCATTCGCATGAATTTGTTGGATCTAAAATGGTATTAAAATTGTTCAGACGATTGAAATTACCATTAGGACCACAAGTAAAATATGTTCAGAAATTGGTAATGATGAGTTCCCGTCCAATTGCAGTTGTAACAGATGACGCAACAGATTCAGCTTTACGCAGATTATTGTTTGATGCTGGAGAAGATTTCGACGATTTAATTACGCTTTGTAAAGCCGATATTACAACAAAAAATGAACGTAAACAGAAACGTTTCAAACAAAATTTTGAAGTTGTAGAACAAAAAATAAAAGATGTTGAAGAACGCGACAGAGTTCGTAATTTTCAACCGCCAATTTCGGGTGAAGAAATCATGAAAATATTTGATATTCAACCAGGAAAAGAGATTGGAATCTTAAAAAATGCCATCAAAGAAGCAATTTTAGAAGGCGAAGTAGAAAATAATTATAATTCTGCATTAGAATTTGTAATTAATATGGGAAAAGATTTAAATTTGGAACCGAAAAATATTTAGAAAGTGATATATAAAATTCGTGTATTCCTTGATGCAAAAGAGGATGTTTTTAGAGACATAGAAATTAAAGAGAAGCAAACATTATTCACATTGTACAAAGGTATTATTAGTGCTTTTAGTTTACAAGGTGAGGAGTTGGCATCATTCTATGAAGTAGATGAAGATGGAAACCAAACAAAAGAAATTCCTTTAGAGGATATGTCTGATGATGGAACTGATGAAACAATGGCTGATTTTTATATCAAAGAAGCTTTTGTTAATCAAGGAGATCGTATGGCTTTTGTATATGATTTTATGGAAATGTGGACATTTGTGGCTGAATTAATTTCTGTAGAAGATAAACCAGCTGTTCTTAATTACCCATTAACGGTTTACCGTTTCGGTTCAATGCCTCTTAAAGCGCCTAAAAAAGACATGATGGTTGATTTAGACGACGAAGAAGATATTGATTTTGCAGAAGATGCTGAATTAAATGATTTACAAATCGACGAAGATTTAGACGTAGACGATTTATAAAAACTACAACTAATCAACTTATATATCAAAAAATCTGAATGGCAACATTCAGATTTTTTTTGTGCTATATATCAATCATTTGATAATTATTTCATTTCCGCAACCAACCATTTTTCCGTAACTTGCATCTACTGATAAAAGAAAGAATCTATGAAACAGCTCCTGTTTTTATTATTAATTTTAACCAATTCGATGCTTATGGCTCAATCCCCAACGATTGATCAAAAGTGGAAAGAAATTGACCAACAAATGCAAAATGGTCAATTCAAATCAATCCTACCAAAAATTGATGAACTAAAAGCTTTATCAAAAAAGCAAAATAATCAACAAAGTTATCTGAAAGCTTTGTTTTATGAAGCAAAAATAAAAGTTGCAACCTCTGATGAAACAGATGATGTAAACTTCGTTTTTGATTTGTTTAAAAAGGATTTAGATGAAAAATCAATTGTAAATAATGCGATTGTTTATTCATATTTAGCTGAGTTATATCAATTGTATTACAACGAAAATCGTTGGAAAATCAATAGTCGTACAAATGTCGAAAATCAAGCTACAAATGATGTGAGATTTTGGACAGAAGATACTTTTAAGAAAACAATTAATGATTATTTTTCGAAATCAATTCAACCAAAAAATGAATTAATAAATGCAAAATCTCAAGATTATAAAATGATTTTGAATCTTGCAGAGGATAAGAAAAATGCGCAACAACAATTGGATTTAACGCCAACTTTATATGATGTTTTAGCGAAAAAATATATCAATTATCTGAATGAGAATGATGAAAAAGATAAAGCAAATCAATTGCTTTCTGATTTAGTTGAGATTAATAAACAAAAGAATAACGAAAATGCTGTTTTGTACAATGAATTGATTTTAATTGATTCAAACCGCGGTTCGACTTCGGTTCAAGAAATTATTAAACAAAAAGAATCTTTAGCAACAAAATATCCAAAAGCATGGTATTCGTCTTATGTGTATGCAACTTTAGCGACGGATTATTATGGTTTGCAAGAAGATAAATTGGCGAACGTAAATAAGATTTTTGAACTACAACAAAAAGTTGCGAAGCATTATCCAAATTCGGAGGAATTAGAGAATATAAATAATTTAGTTTCGAAGATCAAATCGCAAGAATTAAGTGTGCAAGCAGAGCGATATATTAATGAAAATCAGAATACACCAATTCAATTAACGCATAAAAATTTGTCGCAAGTTTTTGTGATAATTTTCGCTTATAATGAAGGTTTTGATGGAAAAGATAAAATACAAGCTTTAAATGTTTACAACGAAAATAAAATTGCAGAAGCGCAAAAATTTCTGAATAGTTTAAAGGTTGTTGATCAATATGCAATTGATGTTAAATCGTTTGAAGATTATCAAAATCATTCGACAATTGTTAAATTAAATCCACTAAAATCTGGTCGTTATATTGTCCTATTTTCGAATAATTCTGAATTCAAAATCAACACAAAAGACGATATTGATTATTTGGATATAATGGTTTCTAAATATGCGATAAACTCGCTCAATGAAAAGGTTTCGGTTGTGAATCGTGAAACTGGAAAACCAGAAAGTAATGTTGCGATTGAGTTCTCTAATTTGTCAGATTATAATAAAAAGGAATTTAAAACTTTAATGTCGGATAAAGATGGAATGATTACAATTCCTTCGGGTTGGAGAAATCTTCAATACCGAGTAAAAGACGAAAATACTATTTATTCAACGTATTACTACGATTACGATCGTTATGATGAAGACGATGATTCTTCTGTCAAGATTTTCACAGATCGTGCGATTTATCGTCCTGGACAAACGGTTTATTTCAAAGGAATTTATTTTACGAACAAAGGAAAAGAACGCCAAGTTTTACCAAAGAGAAAAGTAACATTTTTTTTAGAAGACGTTAATGGAAAAGATATTACAGAAATTGAATTAACAACTAACGAATTTGGTTCTGTAAATGGAAATTTTGTTTTACCAGCTAATGGATTAACAGGAGATTTCAGAATTTATGTAGAAAATGATGATGTAGATGAGCTTGGTTCTCATTCATTCAAAGTGGAAGAATATAAACGTCCAAAATTCAAAGTAGAAATCGAGAAAAATAAAGGTGTTTATAGTTTAAACGATAAGGTAAAAGTAGAAGGAAAGGCGATTGCTTTTTCTGGTGCCAATATCGATAATGCAAAAGTTTCGTATCGTGTTTATCGTCAAGAAATTTTTACGTTTTGGCCTTGGTATCGTTCAATTCCAGTTGGTCGTGGACAACGCGAAGAAATTACGTTTGGAGAAACAACAACAGATGCGGAAGGGAAATTTAATTTTGAGTTTGTAGCAAAACCAGCTTTGGAGAAAAAGAAAGATGAGTTAAGAACCTACAATTATTTTATCGAAGTTAATGCGACGGATATCAATGGAGAAACGCAAACAGAATATTCTTCCGTAAAAGTTGGAGACACAAGAATATCGTTAAATATTGCTATTTCTGAGAAAACTAAAGTAGATGATTTGAAAGCTTTCAAAATTGAAGTGAAAAACTTGAATGATGAAAAATTAGATGGAAAAGGTCATCTTGAAATTTATTCGTTAAATGCGCCAAAAGAAGTTGTTCGTCGTCAAAAATTTACAACAGATTACAATTTTTATACGAAAGAAGAATTCAAAAAAATATTTCCGAATGAACCTTATGGTGACGAAATGAATCCAAAAACGTGGACAACGAATCTAAAGGTTTTTGAAAGTGATTTTGATACAAAAATTTCAGATGAAATTAAATTCAATCAAGCTTCAAATTTAGAAGAAGGTTATTATGTCATCAAAGGTTTTGTTTTTGATGGAACGCAAAAAGTTGAGGTTGATAAATTGATTTACGTTTCGAATGAAAAGAAAGCAAATGCAATTAAAACACTTTTAGCAGTTTCGCCTAATAAATCGACTTTCGAACCAAAAGATGTTGCAAAAATTGAATTTAAATCAGGTTCAAAAGATACGTATGTATATTATGAAGTGGAGGCAAATCAACTAATCATTGAGAAAGGTTTCTTGGATTTGAGCAAAAAATCTGTAGTTGAAATTCCAATCAAAGAAGAATATCGTGGTGGAATTTATGTGAATTATGCGATGACTAAATTCAATGATGTGCAAACAAGAAGTCTTCATTTGGCAGTTCCGTTTACCAATAAACAACTGAAAGTTACGGCTGAAGTTTTACGTGATAAATTGACGCCAGGCGCAAAAGAAAAATGGCAATTAAAAATTGAAGGTCCAAATAAAGATAAAGTTTCGGCTGAGGTTTTAGCAAGTATGTATGATGCTTCGTTGGATCAATTTGCGTCGAATTCTTTAGATTTTAATGTCTATAATTTCACAAATTCAAGAAAAAATAATCCATTTAATCTCTATCAATTTTATTCAACAAATCCTTCTCGAGCAATTTATTATCGTACAAATTATGATTTTTATGCAAGAGGATATGCAGGATTAGATCTTAATTTATTTGATTTTGGATTTAACCAATATAGCATGAATCGTAGAATGATGAAATCGGTAGCTGCTCCAACGTCAAATGTAGAGAATGAGTTAGCAGGAAATGTTGCTGGTATTCAAGTAGAAGCGGCTGATGTAGCTTTAGATGAATCTGTCGTAGTAGGGTTTGGCCAAGTTAAGAAAGAAAATATTACTGGAGGAAATGTTGTTATTAGAGGAGCATCATCATTACAAGGGAATGAAAATGCACTTTATGTTGTAGATGGAGTTGTGTATGATAAAGCACCAGAACTTAATCCAGATGATATTCAGTCTATGAATGTATTGAAAGGAGGAGAAGCAACAGCTTTGTATGGAGCAAGAGGAGCAAATGGAGTAGTGGTAATTACGACTAAAAAAGGAGCAAATGCAGCTTTAGACAACGTAAAAGCGCGTACAAATCTAAATGAAACAGCCTTCTTTTATCCAAACTTAAAAACAGATGCAAAAGGAAATAGTATTATAGAATTTACTACGCCAGAAAGTTTAACAGAATGGAAATTTATGGCGATTGCGCATACGCCAGATCTTAAAACAGGTTATTTAGAGCAAAATGTTCGTACGCAAAAAGACTTGATGGTTGTGCCAAATATGCCACGTTTCTTACGTGAAGGCGATCAAATTTCGGTTTCGTCTAAGATTAATAATTTATCAGATAAAGTATTAAATGGTTCTGCGAAATTGATGTTATTTGATGCGTTTACCAATCAACCAATTGATGCGCAATTTAAGTTGACAAATGCAGTTCAGAATTTTTCTGTTGCAAGAGGAAATTCAGACCAAGTGACATGGACAATTGATGTTCCGAAAAATGTACAAGCAGTAGTGTATCGTGTGGTGGCTTCGGCTGGAGATTTCTCTGATGGAGAAGAATCGGCTTTACCAATTTTGACAAATCGTATGATGGTGACAGAAACGTTGCCAATTTATGTAAAAGAAGGTCAAAAGAAATCGTTCCAATTCGATAACATGATCAATAATAAATCAACTTCGTTAGATAATTTCAAATTAACATTCGAGATGACAACGAATCCAATTTGGTATGCGATTTTCTCGTTGCCTTATTTGCGCGAATATCCTTACGAATGCGCTGAGCAAGTGTTCTCACGTTTATATGGGAATATGATTTCGGAGAAAGTGATTAATTCGAATCCAAAAATTAAAGCTGTTTTTGATGATTGGAACAAAAAAGGTGAATTGAAATCAAAATTACAATTGAACCAAGAATTGAAAAATATCATTTTAGAGGAAACGCCTTGGGTGAAAAATGCAGAAAGTGAAGAAGAGCAAATGAAACAAATAGCGCTTTTATTCCAATTGAATCAAATGCAAACGGAAATGAAATCGGCTTTCCAAAAATTATCGGATAAACAACAATCAAATGGTGGCTTTGCTTGGTTTGACGGTGGTCGTCCAAACGAATATATCACAACGCATATTGTTTCTGGTTTCGGAAATATGAAGAAAATGGATGTGAATTTCAAAGCGTTTGAAATAGATGTAAATCCATTAATCAAAAAAGCGATTCAGTTTATTGATGATGAGAATTTAAAACGTTTCAAAGAGTTCAAAAAAGATCAAAAATCATTCAAGGATGTTACGTATTCAGACGGTTTACATTATTTATATGCGCGTTCGTTTTTCTTAGAAGATTATCCGATGTCGAAAGAATTGGAAGAAATGAAAACAGCGATGTTAAAGAATCTAAATGATACAAAATTAGAGTTGTCGTTGCAACAAAAAGCAATGGCTGCAATTGTGATGAATCGTTTTGGAATGCAGTCTGCTGCTAAGATTGTAGTCAATTCGATCAAAGAAAAAGCAGTAGAATCGGATGAAATGGGTATGTATTGGAAAGAAAATCAACCGGGTTGGTTTTGGTATCAAGCGCCTGTAGAAACACAATCGTTGTTAATCGAAGCATTTGACGAGTTAACAAAAGATGAAAAATCTGTCGAAGAAATGAAAGTTTGGTTATTGAAAAATCGTCAAACAAATCAGTGGAATTCGACAAAAGCAACGACAAAAGCGGTTTATGCTTTAATGAATTTCGGAAAATCTTGGATAGATGCAGAGAAAGGAATTGAAGTGAAGATCGGAAATCAAAAAATTGATTTAGATAAAAACTCGCAAGCTGGTTCGGGTTATGTAAAAACTTCTTGGAACAAAGAAGAAATTAAACCTGAAATGGGTAAAGTTGAAGTTTCGAAAACTTCTCCAGGTGTTGCTTGGGGAGCGATGTATTGGCAATATTTTGAAGATTTAGATAAAATAAAATCTGCTGAAACTGGAATTAAATTCAACAAGAAATTATTTGTTAAATCGAATTCTGCAAATGGTCCAATTCTGAAAGAAATTACAACGTCAACACCGATAAAAGTTGGTGATATTGTAACTGTTCGATTAGAGATTTCTGTTGATCGCAACATGCAGTTTGTACACATCAAAGATATGCGTGCAAGTGGTTTCGAACCTGTGAATGTACTTTCTGGTTACAAATGGAAAGGCGAATTTGGATATTACGAAAGCACAAGAGATGCTGCAACTAATTTCTTTTCGGATTACATGAGAAAAGGAACATATGTTTTCGAATATGATTTGAAAGCGAATAATGCAGGTAATTTCTCGAATGGAATTACATCATTGCAAAATATGTATGCACCAGAATTGAGTGCGCAAAGTGAAGGAATTCGTGTTGAGATTAAGTAGATTTTAACTTATAAGTTTAATATTAAAGGCAAGATTTTTAATCTTGCCTTTGTTTTGATTAAAAGATGCCTAAGAGTTGGTGAACTCTTAAGCAACAGTTTAGTAATTCCTGCTTAGCTTTCTTTTGATTTATGAGTTGCGTGAGTTACGAGATTAGTGTTTCGAATTTTACATTTTGTAAAACATATTACGTATAACTTAAAACGTTAAGCGTATCACAAAACAATTCATGATTTTATTTATCTTTAAAATCAAATAACACTAAATGAAGAAAAGACTTCTACTCAATATTGTACTCATTCCTTTTATCGGATTTGCGCAGCTGCAAACCATTTTTCAATCTAAAATAGATTCGATTTACGAAAAAAAAAAAGACGCTGTCGGAATTATTGTTCACGTTGAAGCACCAAAACAAAACATTTCGTGGAGTTATGCAAAAGGCGTTTCGGATATTAAAACTAACGAAATTTTAAACAGCAAACAGCCTGTTTTAATCGCAAGTAATACCAAACCTTATGTAGCTGCTGCAATTTTACGTTTAGTAGAAAAAGGTCAAGTTAGAATTAATCAATCGATCAAGAATTTATTGTCTAAGATGACTCGTCAATTGATCGAAAAAGATGGTTATGATTTGAATACGATAACAGTCAAACATTTGTTGTCGCACACTTCTGGAATACAAGATTATGTCGATGATGCGTATTTTGAATTAGTTATTCAGCGACCGCAATATAAATGGACGAAGGAGGAACAAATAAAACGAGTAATGGAAATCGGAAGTCCACAAAAAATAGGAGAAAAGTTTAGTTACGGTGATATCAATTATTTGCTTTTAGCAGAAATTATTGAGCAAAAAACACGTCAACCATTTTATACAGCGATTCGCGATTTGTTAAAATACAACGAATTAGGATTGACCAGGACATGGTTCATTGATTTAGAAAAGTACCCTTCACAAACTTTAGCTCTTGCTCATCAATATGCGGATAAGTACAAATGGGATTCTTATGATCTTAATCCATCTTGGGATTTGTATGGAGGAGGAGGAATTGCTTCGACTGCTAAAGAATCAGCATTGTTTTTTCAATATTTATTCGGTGGTAAAATAATTCAGGATAAGGAGATTCTGAACGAAATGTCTGGTTATGTTTTGCCTTCAGACCAATCGAAATATTGTTTAGGTATTTATCATTTTGATCTGGGGTTTAATGCTTATTATCATGGTGGATGGTGGGGAACAGATGTGATATATTCTCCCGAATCTGATGCAACAGTTACTGTTTTTACTTTACAAAAAGGATTTCAACATATCGTCAATCCATTTATAGGAAAAGAATTTCAGAAATTATTAATGAAAAAGGATAGTGTAAAACTATAAAAAAATCGCTACAATTTGTAGCGATTTTTAGTTCATCTATAAGTTACGATGTTATTTTTTACTGTCTTGTGCTCCAAAAACTTGTTGTAATAATGAGGTCGTTCGTAAAGCATTATTTCCGCGAATACCTTGTTCTTTTTCAGCAACCATATTAAATACTCCATTTATTGTTTGTTGTGTCACATAAGCATTGAGGTTTGGATCAATTTGGTTTCCTGTCAATGTATTGTATTTCGTAATCAAATTATTCCAAACTTTATCGGCTCCGACTTTCCCTAAAGAAGCTTCAATTTTTGGTTGAAAAGCTTTTGTTAAATCAGTTGTTGTTTTTAGTTTTAAATAATTTGTTGCCGCATTATTTCCGCCTATCAAAATATCTTTTGCATCGGTAATTGTCATTGATATTAAGGCATTTACAAAAATAGGAGCAGCTTCAGAAACAGCATCTTCAGCAGCAGAATTTAATAATTTGATTCCTTTATCTGCCAAAGTTCCCATCCCTAAAGAGCGTAATGTTTTTTCTACATTTTGTAATTCTTCAGGCATCAATATTTTTGCAACCGAGTTATTGTAAAAACCATTCTTTTGGCTTAATGATTTTATTCCGTCAGTTAATCCAATTGATAAAGCTTCTTTTAATCCAGAGGCAACAGTTGCGTTAGATAAACCATTTAACTTTGTTAAGGATTCGGCAGAAATTGTTTTAGTATCAGTTGAACCATTTACAACTTTTATAGAGTCAACTTTTACAGTTGAGGTATTTTCTTTTGATGTAGTTTGAGCGTTAGCTTTTTCGAATTCTTTCTTTAAAGTTCCAAAAATTGATTTCAAATCTTGTGCTTTTGCATTAACGGCAAACGCTGAAATCAATGTTAAACTTAATATGATCTTTTTCATTTAGATTTTTTCTAAAAAATATTTCAGTTGGTTAATTCAATTATCTGACCAAAATTTAAAACTCACTTACAAAATGTAATTTCACTGAAGGAAATTTATCTTGCGTCATTTGAATTGTAAAAGCAGAATCTGCTAAAAATACCAATTGATTAAATTTATCTCTCGCTAAGTAACGTTGTTTAACACGTTTGAATTCTAAGAATTCTTCTGATTTTTCATCTTCAACTTCTACCCAACACGCTTTGTGAACAGAGAAAGGTTCGTACGTTGCTTTTGCACCATATTCGTGCTCCAAACGATATTGGATAACCTCATATTGCAGTGCACCAACGGTTCCGATAACTTTACGATTATTCATTTCTAATGTAAATAACTGCGCAACACCTTCGTCCATTAATTGATCAATTCCTTTTTCCAATTGTTTTGCTTTCATTGGATCAGCATTGTTGATGTAACGGAAATGTTCTGGCGAGAAAGCAGGAATTCCTTTGAAAGAAAATTTTTCACCTTCTGTCAACGTATCACCAATTCTAAAGTTTCCTGTATCGTGTAAACCAACGATATCACCCGCAAACGATTCGTCAACCACTTCTTTTTTATCAGCAAAGAAAGCATTTGGCGCAGCGAATTTCATGTTTTTACCTTGGCGAACGTGGAAATAGTTGGTATTACGTTCAAATTTACCAGAAACGATTTTGATAAAGGCTAAACGGTCGCGGTGTTTCGGATCCATATTCGCGTGAATTTTGAACACGAAGCCAGAAAATTTATTTTCATAAGGTTCGACAATTCTCAAATCTGTTTCTTTAGATTGTGGAGTTGGTGCAATATCAACGAAAGCGTCTAACAATTCGCGAACACCAAAATTATTAAGAGCAGAACCAAAAAATACAGGTTGTAAATTTCCGTCCATATATTCTTGCATGTCAAATTCTGGATAAACTCCATCAATTAAATCAATCTCATTACGAAGATTTTCGGCGTAAGTTGTTCCAATTAATGTGTCTAAATCTGGACTTGATAAATCCTCAACTTTCGTTGTTTCAGAAATTTTTTGTTTATTATCTCCAGAAAAAATATTGATGTTTTTCTCCCAAATATTATAAATTCCTTTGAAAGTTGCTCCAATACCAATTGGCCAAGAAAGAGGTGTTACTTGTAAGTCTAACTTTTGTTCAACTTCGTCCATTAAATCAAACGCATCTTTTCCTTCGCGGTCCATTTTGTTAATGAAAACCAACATCGGAATTTTGCGCATACGACAAACTTCTACCAATTTGATTGTTTGTTCCTCAACCCCTTTTGCAACGTCGATTACCACAATTGCAGAATCTACTGCAGTTAAAGTACGGAAAGTGTCTTCGGCGAAATCCTTGTGACCAGGCGTATCTAAGATATTGATTTTTTTTCCTTTGTATTCAAATGCTAAAACCGAAGTTGCAACGGAAATCCCACGTTGACGCTCAATTTCCATGAAATCGGATGTTGCTCCTTTTTTAATTTTGTTACTTTTTACAGCTCCAGCTTCTTGAATTGCGCCTCCAAAAAGTAATAACTTCTCTGTTAAAGTTGTTTTACCAGCATCGGGATGGGCGATAATTCCAAAGGTTTTTCTTTTATTTATTTCTTGTTCTAAAGACATCTTAATCAAATTTTCAGGTTGCAAAGATAGTTTATCTCACGAAAATTAGAAACATTATGGTTGATAGAATATTCTAAAGTAAATTGCGTTATTCTAAAAATAGTTGACGAAAGACGTATGAAAAAGATATTTTACTTTTTATTGTTGATGATTAGTGGGATTGTTTGGGGGCAGCATCCTTTAATAAATAAAATTAATGATATAGTAACTTCTGGAATAACATTACCTAACGAAAGTGTAAATTCTTTTGTTCCACGTTTAATGAATTGTGAGTTCCATACAACTGGCTATTATAATTTTTATTATTACGTAGCACCGAATGATATGGATTTTGAATTTACATTGAAAGGAAATATTGATAAATTCCATTTTATGTTATGGAGACTTTCGAAAAATTCGAATCCTAATGATATTTTTGTAAGAACAGGTTCAAGTTCTAATGAATATACAACTATAAATCCAATTAGAGCTGTTTATAGTAACAGAACAAAAGAGAAGGGTTTAAAGGGTGGTAAATTAAATGATTGTATATCAAATTCTACAGATGGTTTTGTAAGTGCTTTTGAAAATGGAAGTAAGTTAAAAGAAGGAGAAATTATTGTAATAGCAATTTATGGTACAGATAATCCAATTTTAGAGTTAACAATTAGTGGAGCTAAAACAGTAGATAATCTTGTTTTTGATAACCATTGTTATACAGATGATTATTTATTATCAGATGTGAAGACCAAAATTATAAATGATATTAGAGTTTCAGACCCAAGTATAAATGTTGGGAATATAGAATTTTATAAACCAGATAATACATCTACAAATGATAATATCAGCTATATTAACGGAATAGAACAAATTTTGTATGCCAGAGTTTATGATAATTCTAATAAATTAGTTTATATCTATAAACCTATAAAATTCAAATTTATTCCAGAGTTGATTTATACAGTTCAAAACAAAACAGAACAATATTGTGCTACGTCAATAACTTTTGCAAAAGAGGATTTAATTAGTAAAATATCTCCATCTATTAATTCCTCTAAATATGCAGATTATGAAGTATATGTTGATGACGCAATTGTGAATGGAAATATTCCTTTAATTAATTCTAATAATTATAATATTAAATTAAAATATATCGGAATAGAATTTTGTCCTGTAACAATATTTTCTGATGAGGTTGAATTGAAATTAGAAAATTCAAACCCTATTTTACCTTCTGGAAAATTTGCCGAAGTTTGTAATTCAGAAATTTTATCAGAAGCTGAAATTTTAACTGCTTTAGGAGTTGACTCAACTATTTATCGTTTAGTGAATATGCCAACAACACCTTATAATTTTATTGGGAATGAAGCTAAGTTTAATGTTCAGATTGAAGATCGTTCTGATGCATCTTGTACAAGTAATATTGTAGAGTTTACAGTTAAGAAAAAAACAAATGTAGATTTGGATAATTTGACTTTAACTTTTTGCCGAAGTGATTTTTCTTTTTCTGAATTTGAATTAATCATCAATAATATAAAAAAGAATGATAATTCAGTTACTATAAATTTGGTTTATAATGGTACAAATTATAATGAATCACAACTTCAAAATTTGTATAATGAGATTTACAACAATAGAACACAAACAAGTTTTAATTTATCAATTACAGGAAATAAAGCTTATTTTTGTGAAGCTACAGTTTCGTTGAAAATAGTTCTAATAAATTCAATTCCAACACAAACTTTTGCTGATTTATTCAATCCTGGTTGTTTAGGTGCAATGCAAGACTATACGTTTAAGATTGATGAAATAAAAAATCATATAAAAGATGAATTGGGAATCCCAAACATCGCAGATTTTGATATTTTTAATTTAGATGGAACACCATTTTTACCAGTTAATGTTAATGCAAATTCTAATCAAACATTAAGTTTTAAAATAAAAAAAGTTGGTGAAAGCTGTTTTTCAGAAGATATGTATTTAATTGTAAAAACAGTTAATCAACCAAATGTTGTATCTGCAACATTTTCAGGTGTGTTTTGCGAAGGAGAAACATTAACAATTGATGATGATTTATTAAAAAATAATTTCGGACTAAATGTTTTTGATTACAAAATATTTATTGATGGAACAGAATATATTCAAGGAAATTCTATCCAAAGAATATTGAATTTTGGAGGAAATACTTCTTTGAATATTCCAATTGAATTTAAAAATACATTAAGAGAGATTTGTTTAACAGCTGTAGAATTAACGGTCAATAAAAAACAAGATTTAGTTGTTGATATTGCTACTTTAGAAAATTACACACAAGCTAATCCAATTATTTACTGTGAAGGTGAAGATGAAAATGCAAAGAGTCAAATAAAATCTATTTTAGATATTATTAATAAACCAACTCAATATCCTAATTTGGTAGCTAAATCTTCTGTTGACGAAATTTTTAATCAATTTAATTCAGAGAAAGGTTTTGTAAATGTAGTTTTTGAAGATCCAAATTATTGTGGAACTGAAAAAATAAAATTCTATTATCAAAAAAATGCATTACCAGACTTTGCTATTCCAACTTCTGCTGAAATCTGTTCTGCAACAAAATATATATTAGATTTTGAGGAATTAGCGAAAGAAAAAGGGTTAGACGTTACTCAATATGATTTTTCGGTTGTTGGAAATGATGTTATTAAAGTTTCAACATATCAATATGAATTAGGAGTTGGTGATTATACGATTACAATTAAAAATATTAATTCAGGTTGTCCGAAAGAATTTATTTTGAAATTGACAAACTCAGAAACTCCAACCATTGATAAAATTACCATTAACGAAAAAAGTATCATTGTTTCGGCGAAAGGAAAAGGTAAATTGGAATACGCTTTATTTGATTCTAAAGGTGATATAATTATAGATTGGCAAACAAATAACGAATTAATCATCCCAGATAAAATTACTGATAACAACTTTACGGTAAAAGTAAGATTGAATGGTTGTGGAGTTTTTGAAAGAAAAGATGTTATTTACCTGGTTTTACCGAATGTAGTAACGCCAAATCAAGATGGAAAAAATGATGTTTGGAAACCAATGACCAAGAATGGTAAAGTTAATGATACATCAAATTCATATAAATTGATTATTTTTGACCGTTACGGAAAACATATTTTATCACAAGAAGGAATTGGTATAATAGAATGGGATGGAACACATAACGGAAAACCAGTTGCAGACGGAACTTATTGGTATTTATTAGAATCTAATGAAGAATTACAAGTTTTGTATTCAGGCTATATTGTAGTCAAACGAAAAATCAATTAATTGATTATCTAATGAAAAAATTATCTTTAATATTAATAACTATTTTTTCTTTATCAAAAATAGAAGCACAGCAAGGATTACCTTTTTATAATCATTATTTAGTGAGTGATAAAATGCTGATTAATCCATCTTATGCAGGACAAGATCCGAATGTGATTTCCATCACAGGAACGCATCGCAATCAGTGGGACGATTTACCTGAAAGTCCAAGTACACAAACGGCAAGCGCACACGGAATTATTGTCGATCGTTTAGCGGTGGGAATGCATTTTTTTAACGATAGAAATGGAGCGGTTAAAATGTCTGGATTTGGAATTAATGCAGCGTATCACATTCCAATTGATGACAGAGGTTATGATGGCGATGAAATTAATGTATTTTCATTTGGAGTAGGAGCATCGAATGTTTCGCAACGTTTTGATTATTCAAAAATTATCGCAGAAGATCCGAATGACCCTGCTTTACAAGAAGATAAATATTCTACATATTTTGCGAATTTGGGATTATCTTTCAAATATGCTGGTTTCTCCGCTGGAGTGTCGGTTTTGGATATTCCGTTAAGCCAAAATGTGTATTATGTGAACAATGTAGAGCCTTTGCCAACGTGGTATTATTTCAATGTTGGATATAAATGGAACGTTTCCGAAGGAATTGCGTTAGAACCTTCTTTGGTGTATAATTTGAACTCGAATTCGGAGCGTCATTTGGATATAAACTTGATGTCGCATATTGGTTTTGGAGACAATAATCAAGGCGTTGATATTGGAGTAGGGTACAAGCAAGGAATGGATTCTAAAAATAGCAATCCGTTGTTTGTTTCTCCAATTCTAAAGTTTAAAGTTGGTTCTTTAAAAGCTGGAATTTCATACGATATTGGTTTGTCAGATTATCAAGTTGATGGTCGCAAGAACGGTATGTTATTTAGTTTAGGTTTCGATTTACAAAATCCGTGGGGAGCAAGATTTGATTAATGAAAAGGAATTATATAAGAATTTTTCACCATAAATTGATGATTATAAAATTTATAAATTACGATTTTAATAATCGTTTCAATAACCAAAAAAAAACTTCCAATTCGGAAGGTTTTTTTATGTTTTATTGTAAGGGTTGTTCTAAATTGTTAATCTGAACTTCACGTTTATAAATATAATAAGGTTGAAGACTTTCGCGTGTTACAATTTTTTGACCACGCTGAGAACCTGCAAACCTCGTGAAACCAGCTCCAATTCCGAAACCAACTTCATTTTTCAAAATATAAATTTGACGATAAAAAGGATAAACACCATATTTCAAATTCGGGATAGTTGGTAACACCAAATTTCCTTTATCATCTGCAATTGATAATATTTTTACCTTTTTAAGATATTCTTCAACTTTCGGATTTCCTTTGTCACTCAAAATATTCAATCCAATAATTCCGATTGCAGTTTTATCTTTTTGCACAAAATCAATTACTTTCTCAGCATCACCCATCGCTGTTACTTTTGCGCCATTTTCTACAGATAATTTCAGTTTATCATTTATTGTATTGAAATTCGCTGAGTTTGGATGATCGTAAACAAACGTTATTTTCGGATCTTTTTTGTACAAATTATCCTTAATATCATTTATTGTGATAGAATTGATTGGATTATCAACAGAAGTAATAAAAACTGTAGCATCTAAAGCAATTACAGACGAAATATATTTGGTTGTTGTTTTATCGAATAAATGTTGTTGTTGTGCTTTTGTAAGCGGTTTACTTACCATCAAAACAGGAATTTTACCTTCGTAAAAATCTTTGATTGCTTTTTCTTCAATTTCTTCGTTAATCGTAATTTTCACATCAGGATAATCAACCATGTACATATCTGCCAACGACTGCGCCAAATTCTTAAAACTTGGATCTACCGTCATTGCCATATCTCCGTATTCGTGCAAAGCGCGTTTTACAGGAGTTTTTTGTTCAGCTTTTGTTGGTTTTTCCTTGTCTTTACAACTAAAAGTAGAAAAAATAAGAAAGGCCGAAAGTGAAAGTAAACTAATTTTCTTGATCATTTTTATAAGATTTTATTCCGCGATAAACACGAAAAGCGCCATAAACAATAAATAAAATACCTAATAACATGGCTTTTGTTTCATCTAATTTGATGATGAAAAACTGATATTTCCAAGTAAAAATTCCGATCAAAAAATAACCGAAACCAATCAATCCGTAAACAATATTCTTATTCATAATTCGCGACGAAGTTACAATTTTATTGTGTTAAGATTGACTTAAAACTTAAATTTTATGCGACAAATATGTATTTAAAGGAACTTTTTCTGAATAGATATTCAATTTCTTAAACAAAGAAACCATCACACTCAAAAAAATGAATGCAATGGTTTCAGAAAGAAAAGTATTATTAATTATTCGTTTGTTTGAAATCTAACAGGAATTGAAAAGATTAAATTTGCATCCGAACCATCTTCTAATTTTGCAGGCGTTATTTTTTTACCTTTTCTTAGAATTTGTTTATTGATACGTTCTAACGCAGATTTAGCTTCTTTCCCTAAATCTTGATTACTTCCGTTTAATGGTTTTACTTGTGAGATTTCTCCATTTTTGTTTACAATAAATTGCATTTTTGCAACCGCTGAACCAATATTATTTCGAGAAGCAGTTTCGGCAAAATCACTTAATTCTCCACCTAACTCTTTCGAGATTTTATCACTCATACATTTTGTTAAAGCTGCATTTCCTTTTTTGCTCTCACTTTCACAACCAGGATAAATTGCCATTACTGCAGCATTTTTCGCTGTAATTGCAACATCAGGTTTTACAGGTTCTGGAGTTTTTGGTCCTTCTGGAATGTCGGTATTTTGTTTACCTACTTTATTTCCTTCGTCACTTACTTCTCCACCACCAACTTGTCCATTAGATTTATCACCATTTCTATCAAAAACGCCTAAATCTTTTCCTTTCAGTTCGTCAACAGATTTTATAGTTTCTTCAACTTTCGGACTCTCTGTTGGAGTCGGAATAATATGTTTCGCCTGATCTGTTTTCAATTGAATTGTTTTTTCTTCCATCGGTGGATCTTCTTTTGGAGGAATTACAACTTCTTTTTTCTCGATTGGAGGAGTTTCAGGAATATTAATCGGACAAACTATTACACTATTTTCATCAATTGTTGTAGCATTCATCGTTCTATTATTTGCATAAATAGTTCCACCAGTAATTAATGCAACAATACCAATCCCTACAAAAAGAGACTTCATCAAATCTTGGCTTGCAACTTGTCTTAGTTGATACGCACCATATTCTTTGTTTCGATTTTCGAAAAGAATGTCTAAAAAAGCTTTGTTACTCATATCAATATAATTTAAGGTTAATGAATCTTTTTTCTTTATAGATTCATCTTTTTGTAAAAAGGTTGGTTGAGGTTTGAAAAATTTTCGAAAAAAGTTTAATTTTATTGAAAAGTAGATTTTTATGCAGCTACAAATTGATAAAAAATGCAATCAGAATTGGAACGAAATGGCTGATGCAAACGCACAACAAAAGTTTTGTAATGTTTGTTCTAAATGTGTTCACGATTTGGATCATTATTCATTCAAAGAATTAAAAACTTTTCTGAATGATAATCCTGCCGCTTGTGTAAAAATTAAAACTAGAAATTTAGAACAGTTTAATTCATACGAAGCTTCAAAATCTATTTCTAATCAATCCAAAAGATGGTTACAACTTTCTTCTTTAGTTGGATTTTTGAGCTTTTCAACTATTACAAAAGCACAAACTGAGAATGATTCGATTATTGTACAAGGAATTATTAATGATGGTAATGGTTTTCCAGAATATGATATTCCTGTGAACCTTAAAAATTCGAAAAATATTGTATATACAAATGAAAATGGTGAGTTTAAAATAAAAGTTCCGAAAAACCAAGATTCTTATACATTAGAATATGGTAGTTTTGGAATTAAAGAATTTACTTTTACAAACCCTTCTGTGTGTCAAAATATAAAAACAGAAACTGGAGATGTTCTTTTAGGTGAAGTTGTTTATCATAAGAAATCACTTTTCTTTAGAAAAGTAGGTCGCACAATTTCTTGGCCATTTCGACAAATTGGAAAGCTTTTTTAGTTCGTCCATATGTTTTTCGTCATTCTTGTCAATTAATTCAAATAAACTTCTCATTACAATTGGTGCATTTCGTTGATTAAGTTTATCTTTGTTCCTTAAATTTTTAAACAAATGCCAAGAATACTTACAGGAGTTCAAGCTACTGGAACTCCGCACTTAGGAAATATTTTAGGAGCAATTTCTCCCGCAATCGAATTAACGGAGAAAGAAGGAAATGACTCTTTCATTTTTATTGCTGATTTACACGCTTTAACGCAAATTAAAGATGCGGAAGTCTTAAAACAAAATACGTACGAAGTGGCTGCAACTTGGCTGGCATTAGGTTTAGATCCTTCGAAAGTAGTTTTTTACCGTCAATCTGATGTGACTGAAACAACAGAATTAACATGGTATTTATTGAACTTCTTTCCATTTCAACGTCTTACTTTAGCGCATTCTTTCAAGGATAAAGCAGATTATTTAGCAGATGTAAATGCAGGGTTATTCACCTATCCAATTTTGATGGCTGCGGATATTTTATTGTATGATGCTGAAGTTGTACCAGTTGGTAAAGATCAATTGCAACATTTGGAAATTACACGTAGTGTTGCCGAAAAATTCAATCACCAAATGGGAGAAACTTTTGTTTTACCACAAGCTGCAATCGACGAAAATATTATGTTGATTCCAGGAACTGATGGAAACAAAATGTCTAAATCAAGAAATAATTTCATCAATATTTTCTTACCAGAAAAACAATTGCGCAAGCAAGTAATGTCGATTGAAACGGATTCAACGCCATTAGAAGATCCAAAAAATCCAGATACAGACAATGTTTTTGCTTTATACAAATTATTGGCAACGCCAGAACAAATAGAGGAAATGCGTCAAAATTATTTGAATGGAGGTTACGGATATGGTCATGCAAAACAGGCTTTATACGAATTGATTTTAGAGAAATATGCTGATGCGCGTACTAAGTTTGATGAATTGATGAATGATAAAGTGACTTTGGATGCATTTTTAGAAAATGGAGCATTGAAAGCAAGAGGTGTTGCACAAAAAGTATTGAAACGTACACGAAACAAATTGGGATTGAAGTAATTTGATCCAATTGTAAGTTGGCGATAAATAATATAACTTAAGCGATTGTTAATATTTATATCGTTCATTATTTGAAGTCATTTTAAATAAGTATCTTTGCAATATAAAATTAGAATCAAATGATTAAGGTTTCAGAATCAGCAAAAAATAAAATAATTTCACTTTTACAAGAAGAAGGAACTTCTATCGAAGAATCTTTTGTTCGTGTAGGAGTTACGAGTGGAGGATGTTCAGGTTTAAACTATAATTTAGAGTTTACGAAAGAACAAAGTGCAGATGACAAATTGTTTGACGACAATGGCGTAAGAATTTTGGTTGACAAAAAATCATTTTTATACCTTGTTGGAATGACATTAGAATATTCAGGAGGATTGAATGGAAAAGGTTTCGTATTCAATAATCCAAATGCATCGCGCACGTGCGGTTGTGGAGAAAGTTTTGCTGTTTAAGATGAAAAAAATAGCTTTATTCGTTACGTTTTTGATTGGTTTTGTTGCTTTTGGACAAAATACAATTGTAGAAAAAGATTTGATGGTTTTTCAACCAACCGAATCATCAAAAAAATTGAATAAAGCTTATTCAGAACAACTATTTTTCGGTTTGTTTAATGTAAAACCTTTTATAAAAGCGTTGGATTTAGACGAATCAAAAATCAAAACAATCACCATTACCAATGCATCAAACAAAAAAGTTGCGTACAAAGCAAATTATGATGCGACAGGAAATCTTCTTGATTTTGAATTGACAGATGAGGTTGCAACACCAACTAAAGTAAGTTATACGTACAAAGATGGTGTAATTTCTGCCGAAACAATAGCAAGAAAAGGAAGTGAAGTAAAAACAAATCAATTCTTTTATGACCAAGAAAATATGTATGTCAAAAACGGAAATAAACTTTTTGATATCATTTGGTTAGAAGGAGATGTGATGTTGAAGAAAACCTATATGGAGCAGAAAATTGGTTTTGAAGACCGATTAATGCATGATTGTAGAATTACAAAATCATTAGGTCAAGACATTAATAAGATTTGTTATAGCAGTTCAACATTTAAGGTGCCATTCAAAATAAAAGAATATACACCAGATGTTGCGCCAAAAACAGAAAGAATTAATTTGGTAGAAGGACCTTGGTCAGAAATTAAATTAATTGCTCAAAATAAATATCAGATTTCGAAAAATGATCAACCACAATTTGAGGTGATTTTAGATCAAAATCAACGATTAAAAGAATTCAAATTTTTAGGAAATAAAGCTGATAAACAGCAACCTTTACAGTTTAATTTTACCTATACATTTTATAAATAATAAGATGAGTAACACAAAATATACAGAAGACGATCTACGTGAAGATCTTGCTAGCCAAAAGCAATATGAGTTTGGTTGGACGACTGAAATGGAATATGAAGAATTCCCAGTTGGATTGAATGAAGATATCGTGCGTGCTATTTCAGCCAAAAAAGAGGAACCTGAGTGGATGACGGAATGGCGTTTGGAAGCTTACCGTGCTTGGGTTAAAATGGAAGAACCAGAATGGGCAAACGTAACTTACGAAAAGCCAGATTTTCAGGCTATTCAGTATTACGCGGCTCCAAAACCTAAGAAGGAATTAGCAAGTTTAGACGAAGTTGATCCTGAATTATTAAAAACTTTCGAGAAATTAGGAATCTCTTTAGATGAACAAAAACGTTTGTCTGGAGTTGCAATTGATGTGGTTTTTGATTCGGTTTCAGTAAAAACAACTTTCCGCGAAACTTTAGCAGAAAAAGGAATTATTTTCATGTCAATTTCGGAAGCAATTAAAGAACATCCAGAATTGGTGAAAAAATACATTGGTAAAGTAGTTCCGCCAACAGATAACTTTTATGCAGCTTTAAACTCGGCAGTTTTCTCGGACGGATCATTCTGTTATATTCCAAAAGGTGTTCGTTGTCCAATGGAATTATCAACGTATTTCCGTATCAACTCTGCAGGAACAGGACAGTTTGAGCGTACTTTATTAATTGCGGACGAAGGTGCTTATGTTTCGTATTTAGAAGGTTGTACAGCGCCAATGCGTGATGAAAACCAATTACACGCTGCTGTGGTTGAGTTAATCATTATGGATGATGCTGAGATCAAATATTCTACTGTACAAAACTGGTATCCTGGTGATGATAAAGGAAAAGGTGGAGTTTTCAACTTTGTAACAAAACGTGCAGTTTGCGAGAAAAATGCAAAAGTATCGTGGACGCAAGTTGAAACAGGTTCTGCGGTAACATGGAAATATCCATCTTGTATCTTAAAAGGAGATAATTCGGTAGGTGAGTTTTACTCAATTGCGGTAACAAATAATTATCAACAAGCGGATACAGGAACAAAAATGATTCACATCGGTAAGAATACAAAATCGACAATCATTTCAAAAGGTATTTCTGCTGGTAAATCTCAAAACTCTTACCGTGGTTTAGTGAAAGTAATGAAAAATGCCGAAGGAGCACGTAACTTTTCACAATGTGATTCATTGTTGATGGGTAACGAGTGTGGTGCGCATACTTTCCCTTACATTGAAATCGAAAATAAATCGGCTCAATTAGAACACGAAGCAACAACTTCTAAAATTGGTGAAGATCAATTGTTCTATTGTAATCAACGTGGTATCGATACAGAAAAAGCGATTGCATTAATCGTAAATGGATTCAGCCGCGAAGTATTGGATAAATTACCAATGGAATTTGCTGTTGAAGCCAAAAAATTATTAGAAATCTCATTAGAAGGTTCTGTAGGATAGTTATTAGAAACTAGAATTGAGAAGTTAGAAATTAACAATAATAAACAGATATATAGATGGAGGATGCTAAAAATCTGACATCTAATATCAAAATCAAGATAATTAGAAAATTATCACATTAACTAATTTACAAATTAGATTATGTTATTAAATATAAAAGACTTACACGCTCGTATCGAAGAGCGCGAAATTTTAAAAGGTTTAAACCTTCAAATTAATCCAGGTGAAGTTCACGCGATTATGGGACCTAATGGTGCAGGAAAATCAACTTTATCTAACGTTATTACAGGTAAAGAAGATTACGAAGTAACGGATGGTGATATCGAGTTTGACAATGAATCAATCTTAGAATTAGCACCAGAAGAAAGAGCACAAAAAGGAATTTTTATGTCTTTCCAATATCCAATCGAAATTCCTGGAGTTTCTGTAACAAATTTCATCAAAACTTCTATCAACGAAACGCGTAAAGCGCAAGGTTTAGAAGAAATGGGAGCTTCAGAAATGTTAAAAGAAATTCGTGCAAAAGCAGAATTATTAGGAATCAAAAAAGATTTCTTATCTCGTTCACTTAATGAAGGTTTCTCTGGAGGTGAGAAAAAACGTAACGAAATTTTCCAAATGTTAATGTTAAACCCAAAATTAGCGATCTTAGACGAAACTGATTCTGGTTTAGATATTGATGCTTTACGTATTGTTGCGGATGGTGTAAACGAATTCAAAAATGAAAACAATGGAGTATTAGTAATTACACACTACCAACGTTTATTAGACTATATCGTTCCTGATTTTGTACACGTTTTAGCAGACGGAAAAATCATTAAATCTGGTGGTAAAGAATTAGCTTTAGAATTAGAAGCAAAAGGTTACGACTGGGTAAAAGAAGAAGCAGGAATCTAAACATTTTGTAAAATGTAAAATGTATTAAGTCCAAAGTACTTTTTACTTCTTACATAATACATTAATACAATATCTAAAATGATTGATTTAAAAGAAAATTTAGTTTCTCGTCATTTAGTGTTCAACGAAAAAAATAAAGTGAATAAAGGAATCGAAGGTTTACGTCAAGAAGCTATCGAAATCTTTAATCAAAAAGGTTTTCCGACACGTAAAGACGAAGAATGGAAATATACAAATCTTGCTCCTTTGTTGAAGGTGGATTACAAATTGTTCCCAGAAGACGAAGTTGCAGTAGAGTACAAAGACATCAAGAAATATTTGATTAATGATATTGATACATATACAATCGTATTCATTAACGGAAAATATTCTTCGTTTTTGTCAAATACAACACATGATGAAGCTGATATTTGTGTCTTGTCAAGCGCAATGCATAAAACAACTCATCAAGCTGTAATTGAGAATTATTACGGAAAAATTGCGAAAAAAGACGAAAGTTTAGTTGCTTTAAATACAGCTTTTGCAAAAGATGGAGCTTATATTTATGTTCCAAATAATGTGATTTTATCTAAGCCAATTCAGATTGTTTATTTCTCAACAGGAGCTTCTCAAGAAGCAATGTATCAACCACGTAATTTGGTTGTAGTTGGAGATAATGCACAAGTTCAAATTATCGAAAGACATCAAACATTAGACGAAAAAGCAAACTTAACAAATGTTGTTTCTGAGGTGAATGTTGGACGTAATTCTGAAATTCATTGGTACAAATTCCAAAATGATTCTAACGATGCTTCTTTAGTTGACAATACATATATCAACCAAGAAAGAGATTCTCGTGCCAATGTATTTACATTTGCTTTTGGAGGAAAAATTGTACGTAACAATTTGAATTTCTTCCAGAATGGAGAAAATTGTAACTCTGTAATGGACGGAATTACGGTGATTGATGGAAAACAACATATCGATCATCATACATTTGTGGAGCATAATTTCCCGAATTGTGAGTCGCACGAATTGTACAAAGGGATTTATGATGAGAAAGCACAAGGTGTTTTCAATGGTAAAATCTATGTACACAAAGAAGCACAAAAATTAAATGCATTCCAACAAAATAATAATGTTTTATTATCTGATGGAGCTTCAATTAATACAAAACCTCAATTAGAGATCTTTGCTAATGATGTAAAATGTTCACATGGATGTACAGTTGGGCAATTAGAAGAAGAATCTTTATTCTATATGCAACAACGTGGTATTCCAAAAAAAGAAGCGAAAGCAATGTTATTGTATGCTTTTGCTGCAGACGCTTTACGACATGTGCAAATTCCACAAATCTCAAATCGAGTAAACGCTATAATTGCAAAAAAATTAGGGGTTAGTTTAGATTTCGAATTATAAAATATAGTTCTGAGTTATACGTAATAAGTTTTAAGTAGAACTTATTTTGAAATATAAAGTAAGTATTTGAAACTATTTTTGAATACTTACTTTTTTATTACACATAGCTCACAACTCATCACTCAAAACTTAAAAAAATGTCAATAGATATTCAACAAATAAGAAGTCAATTTCCAATTTTAGAGAGAGAAGTCAATGGAAAGCCATTGGTTTATTTAGATAATGGTGCAACTTCTCAAAAACCGAAAGTTGTTTTAGATGTTTTGGACGAATATTACGAAAAGTACAATGCAAATGTACACCGTGGAATTCATACATTAAGTCAAGAAGCAACAGATTTGATGGAAGAATCGCGTCGTAAGATTCAGAAATTTATCAATGCGAAACACGATTACGAAATTATTTTTACGCGTGGAACAACGGAAGGAATTAATTTAGTTTCTAATTCACTTCGTAATATCCTAACAGCGGATGATGAAATTATTATTACCGAAATCGAGCATCATTCTAACATCGTTCCTTGGCAATTGTTGTGTCAGCGAACTGGTGCTAAATTGAAATATATTCCGTTAACTGCAGAAGGTATTTTGGATATTGAGAAGTTGGATGATTTATTGACAGATAAAACCAAATTAGTTTGTGTTAATCAAGTTTCGAATGCTTTAGGTGTTGTAAATCCGATCAAAACTATTATTGAAAAAGCACATGCAAAAGGTGCTTGGGTTTTGATTGATGCGGCGCAATCTGCTCCACATACGGTTATTGATGTACAAGCAATGGATTGTGATTTCTTGGTTTTTTCTGGACACAAAATGTATGGTCCAACTGGAATCGGTATTTTGTATGGAAAAGAAGATATCTTGAATGAATTACCACCTTTCCACGGAGGAGGAGAGATGATAAAAGATGTAACGATGGAAGTTTCGACTTATGCTTGTTTACCTTTCAAATTTGAGGCAGGTACACCAGATATTGCAGGGATTATCGGTCTTGGAGCTGCTGTAGGTTTTATCAATTCTATCGGAATGCAAACGATTCACGATTACGAAAAAGAATTAGTAGATTATACAATTCAGCGTTTATCAGAATTTGATGAAGTGGAGATTTATGCAAAAGATGCAGAACATTCTGGTGCAGTTTCTTTCAACTTAAAATTTGACGGCGTTCATTCATCTGATGTCGGAATGATTTTGGACAAAAAAGGAATTGCTGTTCGAACTGGTCATCATTGTGCACAACCAATTATGCAGCATTTCAATATTCCGGGAACGGTACGCGCTTCATTCGCTGTTTATAATACAAAAGAAGAAATAGATACATTTATCGAAGGTCTAAAAACCGCGATTAGAATGTTAGGATAATTCATATTCCAAATTTATTTTGGAACCTTATAAAATAATAAAAGGGAAACGAATTAATCCGTTTCCCTTTTATTTTAAACGCTAAAGAAGTACAATTTCATCAATTATAATTTCTGTAATCGTTTTTTGTTGACCATCTTTATCTTGATAATCTCGGTAAGTCAATTTGCCTTCTATAGCAAGTTGCTTCCCTTTTTCTACATGTTTTTCGATCACATTTACAATTGGTCCATAAGCAACTAAATTGTGCCACGTCGTTTGCTGAACTTTCTCACCTTTGCTATTTGTGTAGCTTTCGTTCGTTGCTAGACTAAATTTTGTAAACTTCTTTTCGTTTTCTAATGTTTTAACATCAGGATTGCTACCAACATTCCCAATTAGCTGAACTTTGTTTCTTAATGTACTCATGGCGATAAATAATTTAAAATTAATGTATGTCCAAATTTAAGAAAATATTTTTAAAACATTCGTTTTTAAGTATTTAACTTTTATAAAACATGTTCTTTATATAATTGATCCAAGGTTTTATCAAGGTTCGTTGTTTTACCAGGATGCGGACGAGAACTTTGGATAGACGAACTTCTGACAGCTGTTAACCAACGAAAACGTTCAGGGGTTTCGAAATTAGATACAGCAGATTCAGGATGAATTCCTTCGGCAATTTTAGACAAAGCATTCAAATTACTGTCAATAAAATCAAGATCTAATTCGTGGCAAAAAGCATTGATTCTACTATCATTAATAAAATATTTTACTTTCAAATAATCTTCTTTCTTCGAAAATAAAATTACTCCAACATTGATAAATTCTTCGCGTTCAACTTTCGGAACTAAACGAAGAATAGCATACTCATATAAGATTTTTTCTGGCATTGTTTGCTTCGTTTATAAAAAGTTCGGTATGTTGTAATCGAGTTTTGATAAATGTTTTGTAGACCGTTCTCATTTCTTCGTGAGTAGAATGTGTAACTTCTGTTTCTAACCATTCGTCAGGAATCAAATCGACAATTTTATCAATGATTTTATCATTCAAAATCGCTTTAAATTCTGTATCAACTTCTTCAAGTTTTGTAGCATTTTTCAATAGAACATGGTCTTTAATTGGCGTAAAGGGTGCAAGAGCGGCTTTTTCCCAATTGTCCCACGAATGATGAAAATAATAAGATGCACCATGGTCTATCAACCACAATTCTTTGTGCCACATCAACATATTTGTATTGCGAAAAGTACGATCTACATTCGTCAAAAATGCATCTAACCAAACGATTTGCGAAGATAATTTGTCATCAATTTTCATCACAGCAGGATCATAATTGATTGCACCAGACAGATAATGCAAAGCCAAATTAGTTCCTTCGCTAAATTTTAACAAATCCTGAATTTCTTCATCTGCTTCGGATTGACCAAAATATTCGTCCAAATTTGCAAAAACTAATTCAGGAACTTTAAATCCTAAAACACGTGCAATTTCTCCTCCTAACAATTCGGAAATCAACATGCGAGGGCCATGACCAGCACCTTTAAATTTTAAAACATATTTAAAACCGTCATCTGCATCAGCTAGTGCAGGCAAAGAACCACCTTCGCGCAAAGGTTGCAAATATCGTTCAACGGTAACTGTTCTTAACTCAATCTCATTCATTCTCTAAAATTACGATGAAAAATTTAAAATAATTTTCACATTTATAATTTTTAAATATCACTAAACTTATAGACTTTTGAATGTTAAAATTTTTTAAAACAAAAGATAGTTGAGTAAACTTGTAAAATAGGAAGATTTGTAATGCGTAAAAGTATGTTTATAGCTGGATTAATAGCGGTTTTTACTTTGATCGTTGCATTGATTATTCAAGTTTTTACTTCGTATTACATTTATAATTATCAAGGAAATATTCCGTCAGATTATCGTGTGGCAGTTGTCTTTGTTGCAAAAGTGCAAGCTAATGGACAACCAACTCGTTTTTAGGAAGATCGTTTGGATGCTGCAATTCGACTTTACAAAGAGGATCAAGTGGATGTAATTTTACTTTCTGGAGAAAAACTTCACGAGAATTTTAATGAAATTGATGTGATGGAAAAATACTTGTTGGATAGAGGTGTCAAAATTGAAGATACTTATCTCGATGGGGCAGGTTTGGACACGTATAGCACGATTTATAGAACCAAAAATATTTATCAATTTGATAAAGTGATTTTAATTTCTCAATCTTATCATCTCAAAAGAGCGCTTTTCTTAGGAAAAGTTTTCGGATTGGATTGTATATAATGCGGATAGCGGACCTTATAAAACGGAAGGTAAACAGAGTTTTAGAGAAATTTTAGCGAATATAAAAGCTTTGTTGGATATTGGGAATGAAAGAGCGCCAGAAGTGATTATAGCGCCTAAAAAATAAAAAAAACTCCGCTCAAAATTTTGAGCGGAGTTTTTAGTTTAATATTCTATTAAAGTAACAATATCAGTTGTAAAAGACGTTAATTTATCCTTTCCGTTTAAGAAAGTCAAATCAACAATAAAAGAAAATTGTGTTGTTTTTCCACCACATTTTTCTACCAATTTAGCACAAGCTTCGGCAGTTCCACCAGTTGCTAAAACATCGTCGTGAATTAGAACTCGCGCACCATCTTTGATGTAATTCGAATTTACTTCGATAGTTGCTTGTCCATATTCCAAATCATAAGATTGACTAATTGTTGGAGGAGGTAATTTACCAGCTTTACGAATTAATACAAAAGGAACTTTTAATTTTTGTGCAATCTGAATTCCGTACAAAAATCCACGGCTTTCAATTCCACAAACAATATCCACTTTACCTTTTGCTTTTTCTACAAAAGCGTCTACAATTTCATCCGAAAGTTCAGGATTTAAGAACAATGGAGTAATGTCTTTGTAGACAATTCCTTCTTTTGGAAAATCGATAACGTCTACAATCGTTTGATTGATTTTTTCTTGAAGTGTTGACATTCGTTTTTAATCATGTTTTGTTAAGGAACAAATTTAATGAGAAATCATTTGCAAGAATTTGTTTTAACGAATAATTAATGATTCTAAATAATATTATAAACCTAAACTTGTCCAAATACGTTCTGGAATACGAACAGGACGACGAGTTTCGGCATCAATACAACATAAAATAGTGTATCCTTGATTAATTATTTTTCCCGCTTCATTATATATATTATAATCAAATCGAATGCGAACACCTTTGTCACGCTCATGAACTGTAGTTTCAATTTCGATTAATTCATCGTACAAAGCGCTACCAATATATTTTGTATGCATTTCGATAATCGGCATCTGAATTCCCATTGCTTCCAATTCGGCATAAGGAAAACCACGCTCACGCATCAATTCTACACGACCAATTTCATAAAACTCTGGATAGTTTCCGTAATAAACCACTTTCATTTGATCGGTGTGTTTATACAGAATACGAGTTTTGGTGCGAAAAACATTTAATTGTTCGGTTTGTTCTATCTTCTCCATAATTTTCTAAAACATCATTTTAATCTTCAAAAGTAGAGAACAAAAAAAAGACTTTATCATTAATTATATAAAAAATGAAAAAGTCTATTCAGTAATTTTTTTGTAATCCATCCAACTAAAAGAAGTTTGCGAAGAATCTTTTTGCTCTTCTTTTAAAAAATCATATTGAATTTGAATAATCGTTTTGAAAGTGGGATTTGCTATTTCATAATAAAAAGTCCTTACATTTTCTTCTTCACCTTGTTCAATTCGTAAAAGAGAAAAATTATTTTTGATGCCCAAATCATTTAAATGATTTTCTACTTTGATAATTGCGAAGTCAATTTTTTCTTGTGTAATTTCCATAGTAATACAAAAATAAGAATTAATAGTTTTATAAGCCAAAATATGTCCGAAAAGATTATCTTTACAGTACTTTTATTTTGTCTAAAACTACTTATTGATTATTTTGAATTATACAAAGTATTTTTTAATATATCAATACCTAAGTCATTTTTTTTATTCAAAATTTGTTCACAATTTTGTAGAGAAGTGTTGATGAAAATTTAACATTGACTTTCAATATTTTACATTAAAACTTAAGCACTTTTGGACAATATTATGACGATAACTGCAAATTCTGTGTGGGAAAAATGCTTGTCTTTTATAAAAGATAACATTGCAGAAGATGCCTTCAATACTTGGTTTGTACCGATACGTCCGGGCAAACTAAATAATAATGTTTTAACAATACAAGTACCAAGTAAATTTTTTTACGAATGGTTAGAGGAACATTATATCAAAATTTTAAAAAGTGCCTTACAAAAAGAATTAGGTTCTGATGCAAAATTGGTATACAGTATTTTGATGGATCAAAAGTCGCAAGGACGTGAACCATTTACAGTACGTATTCCAAGTTCGAACAAAGAAAAACCTCGCCCACAAGAGGTAGAAGCGCCAATTAATTTGCAAGCTGGTAAAATGATGAATCCTTTCGTTATTCCAGGATTGCAAAAATTAAAAATTGATTCGCAATTAAATCATAACTATACATTCAATAATTTTATCGAAGGAGAATCAAATCGATTAGCTCGTGCGGCTGGTCGTGCGATTGCCAAACGCCCAGGAGGGACTTCGTTCAATCCTCTATTCATCTATGGTGGAGTAGGGTTAGGAAAAACTCATTTGGTGCATGCGATAGGTTTAGAAGTAAAAGATTTGCATCCAGAGAAAACTGTTTTGTATGTTTCAACTGAGAAATTTACACAACAATTTATAGAAGCTGTAAAAAATAATAATCAAAATGATTTCATTCACTTTTACCAAATGATTGATGTTTTGATTATGGATGATATTCAGTTTTTATCTGGAAAAGCAAAAACGCAAGAAGTTTTCTTCCATATATTTAACCATTTACATCAAAGAGGAAATCAGATCATTTTGACTTCGGATAAATCTCCAGCAGATATTCAAGATATGGAAGATCGATTAATTTCTCGATTCAAATGGGGATTATCAGCCGATTTACAAAATCCTGATTACAATACACGTCTTTCAATTTTGAAACAAAAATTAGAAAACGATGGTATCGAATTTCCTGATGAAGTAATGGATTATATCGCACAAAATATTGATACAAATGTGCGTGAATTAGAAGGTTCATTAAACTCTATTATTGCGCAAGCAACGCTGAATAAACGTGAAATTACGTTAGATTTAACTGCGCGTACGTTATCAAAATTAGTACAAACAGCTCGCAAAGAAATCTCGATTGATTATATTCAGAAAATAGTTTGTGAATACTTTAAAGTGAAGATTGAAGATATTCAGTCTAAAACACGTAAACGTGATGTGGTACAAGCGCGTCAATTGGCGATGTATTTTGCAAAACAATATACAAAAGCGTCTTTGGCAAGTATTGGAACACAAATCGGTAAACGTGATCACGCAACAGTTTTACACGCTTGTAAAACAGTGAAAAATTTACAAGAAACGGATAAGCAATTCCGTGGTTATATCGAAGATATTTCACGTAAAATTGCAGATTAATCTATAAATATTTTTTCAATGAAAATTTTGATGGTTTGTTTAGGTAATATTTGTCGTTCTCCGTTGGCAGAAGGAATTTTACAAACAAAGGTTGGCGAAAATCATTTGGTAGATTCTGCTGGTACGGGTGATTGGCATGTTGGTGAACAACCAGATAGACGCTCGGTTGCGGTTGCTAAAAAATATGGTGTTGATATTTCTGATCAACGTGCCATGCATTTCAATCCAGTTTTTTTCGATGAGTTTGATTTAATCTTTGCAATGGATGAACAGAATTTAATCGATTTGCAAAAATTAACTCGAAACGAAGAAGAGCAAAGCAAAATTAAATTGATCTTGAAAGATGGAATAGGGCAAACGCAAAATGTACCTGATCCTTACTACGATGGTGAAGATGCTTTCGAGCATGTTTACCAATTATTAGATGAAGCCACAGACGGAATCATCAAAAAATACAATCTTTAAAATTATACAATGAAAACGGCTAAAGTTTATTTGATTCCTTCACTTTTAGGTGAAAGCGAACACAGTAGAGTATTGCCTTTATACAATCTTGACGTTATTCGTGGAATTGATACGTTTGTGGTAGAAAACGAAAAATCTGCACGTAAATTTATCAAACAAGTTTGCCCCGAAAAAGTTCAAGCCGATTTAGATATTTACATTCTAAACAAAGATACAGAGCCAGAAGAAATGTTAGATTTGATCAAATTATTGGATCAAAACAAAACGATCGGAATTATTTCCGAAGCTGGTTTACCTGCGGTTGCAGATCCAGGTGCACAGCTGGTAAAAGTTGCGCAACAGAAACGTATTCAGGTTGTGCCTTTGGTTGGTCCATCGTCTATTTTGTTGGCGTTAATGGCTTCTGGAATGAATGGTCAAAACTTTGCTTTTCACGGTTATTTACCAATCGATAAGACCGAACGTAAAAAGAAATTAGCACATTTAGAAGCTGAAAGTTCGAAGACTGGAATTGCTCAAATTTTTATGGAAACGCCTTATCGTAACAATCAAATGGTAGACGATTTAACGAAGATTCTTCGTGCCGAAACTAAGATTTGTGTCGCGTGTCATATTACATTAGAGGACGAAGATATCCGAACATTATCTATTAAAGAATGGAAAAATGAGAAGTATGATTTTCATAAACGTCCTGCTATTTTTGTGATGCAAGCTTAATATAATTATAATTTAAAAAATAATAGATCAACACTTCGTGTTTCTTTTCGCGAGTCGTTTATCCAAAGTAAATAAAATAGCCAACTTAATACTAAGTTGGCTATTTTATTTAATCATTTTTTGTGTCTTGTTGAGTATTAATAAAAAATAACTATCTTAATACAAATTAATTAACCAAAACAATATGCTATGGCAATAAAATTTAACTTAGTAGAAAAACCGCAACCAGGAGTAGCTGGAGGAGGTGTTAAAAATGGTATGCAACCGCAAAAACCGATGGCGAAGCTAGCATTGATGAATTAACAGCGGAAATAGAAAAGTTTTCTGCACTTTCTGAAGCTGATATTCGAGGAGTTATCATTGCGTTAGAAAATGTAATTATTAACCAAATTGTAAATGGAAAAATTGTACGCTTGGACAAGTTAGGTAGTTTTTATCCTAGCTTAAGTAGTGAAGGAGCAGCTAACGAGACTGATTTTAATACCAATTTAATTAAAGGTGCAAAGATTAATTACCGACCAGGTAAACGTATTTCTGATGCATTAAAAATTGCTAAATTTCAGAAGGTAAAGAGAGTGCTGTAAAAAGGAAGCTTCTTTTCGACCAACAAGAAGCTTCCTTTTTACTAATTAGAAGCCTCTCGTTAATCAACGAGAGGCTTCTAATTGTTATTAGTTGTATGATAAGTAACTTAGTTATATTATTTTTCATGTTTATTGAGAGGTTTTTGAATTGATTTAGTTTCTATTCTCCGCAGTTCTCTTTTATTACTTTTATGATTAATTCAAAAGCTTTATAACAAAAAAAAGGAATTCCAAATATACCAACTATCCAGCCTAACATTGGTGTGTATTTTCTATTTCCATCAAATAGATGATTAAAAGGAAGCGTTGCATAACAAAGTATAATGAAAATGAAATAGCCAATTATTCTAGTAATGTTTTTAGTTTTATTATTATAAAACTTATTGTTTAGAATGTAAAATACTATAGCCCCACCACCAAAAAATAACAGAGTTAAAAGTGCTATTACACTTGTTTGCTTTTCTTTTGATGCTATCAATAAAAAAATTGAAATAATTATAAATAGTATACTGATTAAGTAATAGATTTTTTTATTTTTTATAATCATTTTGATAAATACTAATTTTGAATTCAGTGAATAAATATAAATTTAAAATTACAAATTCTAATCTAAAGTTTAATAATCAAACAAATTCAACCTATATTTAAGTTAAAATCATCCAATATGAGAAAAATAGAACAACTTTTTAGTGAATATGGAGAAAGTCATCAAAATGGGACAAACAAAATCATTCATTGGATTTGTGTTCCGCTCATCTTTTGGACGATTCTTGGTTTTATTTCCTACATTCCAACACCGCATTTGTATGTTCAGAACTTTTGTTATATCAGTTTAGTCATTCATTGCATTGGTTATTGTTTCAATATTTTATTTTAGATTATCGGTTGTCGTTGGTTTCATTATGATTTTTCTAATGTTGATTATGGAATATTTTATTTCGTTGTGCAATCTTCAATTCGGTTCAAAATCTTGGTTAGTTTATCTGGTAGTATTTATTATCACGTGGCTTTTACAATTTGTAGGTCACAAAATAGAAGGGAAAAAGCCAAGTTTTCTCAAAGATTTACAATTTTTGTTGGTTGGACTTATTTGGTTGTTAGGTTTTATTTTGAGAAAAGTTGGTATAATGTATTAATCTATTTCTTACTCAAAATTTCATTTACTTTTTTTTCAATGGCTTCTGATATTCTGCTAAAACCTAAATCATTTGGATGAATTCCGTCCGTAGAACCTTCGTTATCCGAACCGATTAAATTATCACCTTTCAATAAATACAAATCTTTTACACCTTCTTTTATCAACGCATGGTATTGTGCACGATAGGTTTGATTTTGTTTTGTCATATCTTCGTGAGCGGTTAAATCAAATTTACTCATTGGTCGAATTAAGCTTTCAACCATCAAAATAGGAGTTTTTAGATGATGTTTTCGGATTAACTTGACGAACGGAATTGTTCTACTTTTGATTTCTTCAGGAGAACTATTTGGAACACAATCTAATATAAATAAATCAACCCCTTGAATATCTTTAATCATTTCAGCCAATTCAATTTCAATTTTTGCACTTCCACTTAAACCAAGATTAATGAATTCATAGCCTGTTTTTCGAGTTAAAATTGAAGGGTAATTCATTCCAGGACGACTTGCCGAAGCACCTTGCACAATGCTTGAACCATAAACCACGATTTTCTTTTTATACGCAATCGGTTGATTGATAAAACTAGCAGAAGCATCAATTCCTATTTTTAAATCTGTAATTTCGTTCCAAAGTGGCAAATAAAACATGAATTCCTTTTCTGTCTTTGATAAATTCTTGACGATATCATATTCACTTTTGATATTTTGCTGATTTGGTAAAGCCGCACCTGCAAAAATCCACTTTCCGTTTTCTTTGATATACAAATCCAACCCACGCGCCATAATTCCAGTTGTATTCGCGCCCAAATAAGTAGAACGAGTTGTCCAATCCAGTTTTATTTGTGAAGTATTCGATTTGAATGTTACATATAATCCAGCGGGAGCAGTAAATAAACTTTTTACTTTTTCAGGAAGATTTGCGTATTTGTTGGTATCGATTCTATGGTAAAAAGGTGTATTATCAAAGGCTTTTCCTTGTACAGTAAATTCTTTGTTCGTGATATATTTGATTTGTCCAACTACGTGAAAAGAACAAATAAGTGCAAAAAACAGAATGAATTTTCTCATTGGTTATAATTGATTAAATGTTAAAATTAAAAAAAGACTTCCAATTCGGAAGTCTTTTTTTGTTTCATGTGTTGTTTTAAGCGTGTTTACACTTTAAGGTCTGTATGAGCGCCTAAAAGTGCTTTATTTTCTTCGATAATTGGATCAACCAAATCTTTTAAGAACTCTTCTGTTTGTTCAGAAGCAAATCCTGTAAAGTTTTTCGGATCTAATAATTCGACTAATTTCTCTTTGTCAATTTTTACATTATCATCTGCAATGATACGTTCAATTAAATCGTTAGATTTTCCTTCCATTTTCACTTGTTTTGCAGCTTCCATAGAATGTGTACGGATAATTTCGTGTAATTCTTGACGATCTCCACCATTTTTAACACCTTCCATAATGATATATTCGGTTGCCATAAATGGTAATTCTTCCGCGATATGCTTTTCGATGATTTTAGGATAAACGACTAAACCATCTAAAATATTGTTCCAAATGATTAAAATTGCATCAATCGCTAAAAATGCTTGAGGTACTGCTAAACGTTTGTTAGCCGAATCATCTAATGTTCTTTCGAACCATTGTGTAGAAGCAACCATTGCAGGAGAAGTTGCCAAAGACATCACGTATTTCGCTAAAGAGGAGATACGCTCTGAACGCATTGGGTTGCGTTTGTATGCCATTGCAGAAGATCCAATTTGATTTTTTTCGAAAGGTTCTTCAATCTCTTTTAAATTTTGTAATAAACGTAAGTCGTTTGTAAATTTATGTGCAGATTGTGCAATGTTTGATAATAATTCTAATGCTTGAGCATCAATTTTACGATCGTACGTTTGTCCTGAAACTGCAAAAACATTTTTGAATCCGAAACGTTCAGATAATTTTTTGTCTAATGTTTTTACTTTTTGGTAATCTCCATCAAATAATTCTTTGAAAGAAGCTGCTGTACCAGTTGTTCCTTTTACTCCACGAAAACGTAACGTATCTATTCTGAATTCTAATTCTTCTAAATCTAATAAAACAGATTGTAACCAAAGAGTTGCACGTTTTCCAACTGTTGTTAATTGTGCTGGTTGGAAATGTGTAAATCCTAAAGTTGGTAGATCTTTGTATTGACGAGCAAATTTTGCTAAACCATCAATCACATTGATTAATTGTCCTTTTACGTGTTGAAATCCATCACGAATCTGAATCAAATCTGTATTATCACCAACAAAAGCTGAAGTCGCACCTAAGTGAATAATCGCTTTTGCGCTTGGTGCAACATCTCCGTACGTATGCACGTGAGCCATTACATCATGACGAAACTTCTTTTCGTAAGCCGCAGCAACATCATAATCAATATTTGTTGCGTTATCTTTTAACTCTTGAATTTGTTCGTCTGTAATATCTAATCCAAGTTCCTTTTCAATTTCAGCTAAAGCAATCCAAAGCTGTCTCCATGTTGTAAATTTTTTCTCAGGAGAAAAGATATATAGCATTTCGTCACTACAATATCTCGATTCTAAAGGATTTTGATACTTGTTCATTGTATTTGTTTGTTTTGTTTTTTAAAATTTTTTCAAAATGGTTTGCACATCTTTCACATAATAACCTTCGAAAAGGTAAGCGTGTATTAGCAATGGAAATAATTGTGCAATCGGTAAACGCTCTTCGAAATTTGGTGCTAAAGGATTATTTTCGTGATAAGCATCAAAAAATACATCATCAAATCCTCCAAAAAGCTTTGCAATAGCCAAATCCATTTCGCGATGACCATAATAAATTGCAGGATCTATAACCGAGAATTCACCTTTTTTGTTGGCTAAAATATTTCCATTCCAAAAATCTCCATGCAATAAAGCTGGCTTTTCTTCTGGAAATATCGAATTCAATTGTTTACATAAATTCTCTGCAGATTTTATTTGTTTTGAATTGATTAATTGTTTGTTTTGAAGTAGTTTCATCATTGGCATGATGCGATTTTTTGCATAAAATTCGCTCCAAGAATCTGTTAAACTATTCGGCTGAACGACAATTGCAATGTAATTATCTTCTGACCAACCAAATTGTTTACTTGTATTTTGATGAAGTTTTGCTAAATTTTTTCCTAAGTTTTCCCAATTTACAACAGTAGGAGTAGAGTTTTCCATCCATTCTAATAATAAATATTGAAAATCTTTTCCGGCTTCGCCAACATTTACTACTTTCGGAACCGAAAATGTTTTGGTTTTTTTGATGGCTTCTAAAGCTCGTGCTTCTTTCTTGAAAAGATGAGGAAAGTTGTTTGCGGAATTTACCTTTAAAAAATATTTTTTATCAAACGATTCTAATCGAAAAGCATCGTTAATATCACCACCTTTTATTGGGACGATAGAATCTATACCTAAATTCAATTGTTTTAATCGTTCTAAAATTTCGTTCATAAAAATATCTCATAAAGTTATAGCCCAACAAAAGTCAGGCTATACTATTTAATTTATTAAAATAAAGTTGTTCTAATAATGTTTTGAGAACGCTCTGGTCCAACCGAAACTAAATAAACTTCGATTCCTAAGTATTTCTCAATGTAGTGGATGTAGTCTTGTGCTGTTTGCGGTAACTCATCAAAAGATTTTACGTTTGTAATATCTTCTTTCCATCCTGGTAATTCGTCGTATTGTGCTTCGTAATCAGCTAATTTTGTTGTAGAAGAAGTGAAATAATCAATGATTTTTCCATCTTCTGTTTTGTAACCTGTACAAACTTTTACTGTATCAATATTCGACATTACATCTAATTTAGTAATCACTAAATGTGTAATTCCGTTAATCATACAAGCGTGTTTCAAAGCAACTAAATCTAACCAACCTGTGCGGCGTGGACGACCTGTTGATGCTCCGAATTCGTGACCAACTTGGCGAATTTGTTCTCCTAATTCGTTGTCCAATTCTGTAGGGAAAGGACCGTTACCAACGCGTGTACAATATGCTTTCGAAACTCCAATCAAATTTTTCAATTTTGTAGGAGGAACTCCAGCACCAACACAAACTCCACCAGTTGTAGGAGAAGATGATGTAACGAATGGATATGTACCAAAATCGATGTCTAACATTAATGCTTGTGCACCTTCGAATAATACATTTTTACCTTTGTCAATCGCGTGATTGATTTCTAATTCAGAATCCATGATACGTTCTTTCAAACGCTCTCCGTAAGCTAAATATTTTTCGTAAATATCTTCAAATTTTAATGGCTCTTTATTGAATAATTTTTCGAATAAAGCATTTTTAACCACTAAATTTTCTTTGATTTTTTCTGCTAAAACATCAGGATTTAACAAATCAATAGCACGAATACCAACGCGCGCTACTTTATCCTCATAACAAGGACCAATTCCGCGTTTTGTTGTACCAATTTGACTATCTTTTCCTGCAAATTCTTCACGATATTCGTCTAACAAAATGTGATAAGGCATAATGATATGCGCTCTTCTTGAGATAAAAACGTGATCTGTAGAATAACCTTTTGCTTCTAATTGTTCAGTTTCTGCAAAAAAAGCTTCAGGATTTACTACGACACCATTCGCAATAATACATTTTCCTTTGCATTGTAAAACTCCAGAAGGTAATAAGTGTAAGACAAATTTATCATCGCCCACATATACAGTATGACCAGCGTTGTTACCACCTTGGTAGCGTACAACATAATCCGATTTTTCGGCTAATACATCTGTAATTTTTCCTTTTCCCTCGTCACCCCATTGAAGACCGACTACTACGTGTGTTGACATATTGTTTGTTCGTTATTTGTTTTGGAATAAAAATGAAACTAATCATCTTATCTTGGTTCACTGCAAAGGTAATTTAAACCTTGTCTTAAACAAATTTAAAACTCAATTTAGCACGATTATTTTTCAAGATATTGTTAATAATTTTTCAAGATGAAATTAACCGAAAAATAACCGAATCCATTCAAATAAAAAGCGTATTTTTACAAACTTTTACACCAAAAATTTCTATAATGAAAATTGAAATCTGGTCGGATGTAATGTGTCCGTTCTGTTATATTGGAAAAAAACATTTTGAACAAGCTTTAACGCAAATTCCTTATCAAGATAAAATACAGTTTGAATGGAAAAGTTTTCAGTTAAATCCTGATTTATCTAAAACTGAAATTACTTCTGTCAATGATTATTTAATCAAAACAAAAGGAATTTCGGAAGAACAAGTTTCGGCAATGAATAATCAATTAGCTGAAATGGGAAAAGCTGTTGGAATTGATTTTCAACAACAAAATTCTAAAGTTGTCAATACAGGTGATGCTCATCGTTTGATCCATTTTGCGCAAGCGAATGGAAAAGGTTCGGAAGCAGAAGAAAGACTTTTTAAAGCGTATTTTACTGAAGGTAAAAATGTAGCTGATTATGAAGTTTTGGCTGAATTGGGTGAAGAAATTGGTTTGAACAAAACCGAAGTTCTTGAAATGCTAAATTCTGATGCAAATGTTTTTGAAGTTGCTTCGGATATTTTAGATGCACGTAATATCGGTGTTTCTGGGGTTCCGTTTTTTGTAATTGACCGTAAATATGCACTTTCTGGCGCTCAACCTGTCGAGTATTTCGTTTCTGCTTTGACACAGGCTTACGAAAAAGATCATTTGGATCAACCACAAAATGGTGCTTCTTGTGATGTTGATGGAGATTGTGATTAAAACAATTTGCAAATAAATATAAAAAAGGACTTCTATTGAAGTCCTTTTTTTCGTTTTATATCGATTGATAATTCTCTAAAAATTGTACAATTTTTTCTGCTAATTGATTTTTATGATAAGCACTTTTCAAAGTTTTATATTCAATATCAGCCAACAGAAGATTATTCGTTCAATTTTAATTTTGGTCGAAGAATTCAACGACCAGCTTTTTGGGAATTAAATCCAGATAAATGGTACAGTAATCCTATTTCTTACACAGAAGGAAATCCTTTTATGCAACCAGCTTTTGTGTATAATTTCGAGTTAAGTTATGGATTCAAAGATTATTTACAAGCAAAATTTTATTATCAAAATATACAAGATGGTTTTGGTCAAAATGTCTTTCATCAAGAATAAGAATTGGATGGAGAATTGATGCAAACACAAATATTTAAGCGATTAAATTATTATAAAATGTCTAATTACTGAATTAGTTTATCATCAACTCTAAAACCTTATAAATGGTGGGAATCTAATCTTGAATTTAATTTTGTATTTAATAAATCAATCAATGAAATTGATGTGTTAGATAAAGAATATACAGGAAATGGAGCTAATTTTTCGGTTTATAATAACCTGAATTTGAATACTAAAAAAACGTTCACGGCCCAAGCTAATTATACGTTTACACCAAAAGGAAAAAACAGAGAATTTAATTATAGTTCAAGTTCTTCGTTAGATATAGGTTTTAAATATTTGGCGATGGATAAGAAATTAACGTTGTCGTTGATGGCTTATGATATTTTCAAAACAGATCTTTCAACATTGTCGACAAATGTGCAAAATATTTCGCAATCGTTTAGACAATATTATGATTCGCAATCGATACGTTTTTCGGTTTCTTATAAATTTGGTAATTCAAAAATCAATGTGAGTAAACGTCAAACTTCTAATGCAGAAGAAGCAAATAGGAGTGGAGGAAAATAGAAAAAAAATAAAAAATCTCAGAGCATTTTGCTCTGAGATTTTTTAAATAAAAATATTTTTAATCTTATCCATTTACAGCTTCAACGTTGTCTACAACATCAGGCATCATTTGTTTTAAAATACCTTCGATACCATTTTTAAGCGTTGCTGTAGAAGACGGACAACCAGAACAAGCACCTTGTAATAACATTTTTGCTGTTCTCGTTTCTTCATCAAATTCAATTAATTCTATGTTTCCACCATCATTTGCAACTGCTGGTTGAACATATTCGTCTAAAATAGCTTTGATTTGTTGCTCAACAGAAGAAAACTCTTCAGCAGGTTTTACCACAACATGTTCAGGAGCTTCTGTTGTGAATTCATAAAATTCATCAAAAACAGGACCTCCAGCTTGTAAATAATTCGTAATAAACGAACGAACATCCATCGCCCAAAGTGACCAATCTTCTGTTTCGTTTTTCGTTAAAGAAACATAATTATCAACAATAAAAACTTCTTCAACAAAAGGATATTCTTTGTAAATCGCAACAGCTAATGGAACTCCAGCAGCTTTTTCTTTCGATTTTATTTCGATGATTTCTGGCGCTAACATAGAATTTGAAACGAATTTCATCGCAGCAGGATTAGGCGTCATTTCTGCATAAATAGAAATAGGAGCCTTTTTCATTGGTGCTAAAATTGCGTTTTCTTCTAAATGTTCATTGATAATTTCTTTCAAATCTTCTGTAACATCAGCCCAATCAACAGCATCTATTTTTTCTATCGCAACAAAATTCGCTGTGATAAATATTTTTTGAATAAATGGTATAGTCAATAAAACTTGCGCTAAAGGAGATTCGGTAGCTGTAGATTCTTTATCGAATTCCACGCCACCTTGTGTTAAAGTCTCGTCACAAACGAACTTCATCACATTATTATTAGGTGTAATTTCTTCGTATACTCTCATAGTTCTACAAAAATACGCTATAAAAATGTATCTTTATCATTAGAATTATAGATTTTGTTATGGCAATAGTTAAAGAATTAAATGGACAAACACCAAAGTTCGGTGAAAACTGCTTTTTAGCGGATAATGCTGTGGTTGTAGGAGAGGTAGAAATGGGAGATAATTGCTCAATTTGGTTTTCAGCAGTTGTGCGTGGAGATGTACATTATATCAAAATGGGAAACAAAGTAAATATTCAGGATAACGCAACGATACATTCAACGTATCAAAAATCGCCAACAACAATTGGAAATAATGTTTCGATAGGGCATAATGCAATTGTACATGGTTGTACAATACACAATAATGTATTGGTTGGAATGGGCGCAATTGTGATGGATGACTGCATTATTGAATCTAATTCTTTGATTGCCGCTGGTGCGATTTTAACCAAAGGAACGCATGTAAAAGAAGGAGAATTATGGGCTGGAATTCCAGCGAAAAAAATTAAAGATGTTCCAAAAGAATTGAAAGAAGGTGAAATAGAAAGAATCGCCAATAATTATTTGATGTATAGTAGTTGGTATAAATAAAATAAAAGCTCAGTTTATAACTGAGCTTTTATTTTATCTGAATTACATCAAACCAAACTGTTTGAAATGATGTGTAAAATGTTTTTTATGAAATGTTTTCCAATCTTCGTATCCAATCTCATTTAAAACTGGATTGACAATTTTTGCATCAGGATTTTCTGTAAAATAATAATGGAATTTATCAATTTCTTGTTCCAACTTCTCGATTGAAGCTTCTAAAGAAGGGTATCGTAAATCCAGTAAACCTTCCATTCCGTTTGCTTTTATCCCTTTTTGCATTTCATAATCAGATTCTAATAAAAATGATTTGTATTGAGGAATTTGCTCTGCAGGAATTCGACAAGGTACTGTTAAACCTCCATTTGAAATTTTAGTGGTTACAATCAAATGTTCAACCATATGTTGAGGTGTCATAATTCCCCATTCTGGCTGTTGATCTACTTTTAAACTTTTTAGTTTAGAAATAAGATTAGCTTTATCTTCAAAATTTAAAAACATATTTTTTCTGTGAAGTTAGTTAGTCGTACAGTAATAATCAATAAAATTCTAGATTTATTTTGTTAGTTGTTGAAACCATTTTACATATGCATCTACAAAATTCTGAATGAAACTTGTTGTTTTTTCGTTATTAAAATATCCATTTTCATCAAACACATCTGGTTTTAGTTTTCCTAAATAAATTTCGGGTTGTTGCATAGTCGGAATATTCAAAAAAGTTAAGGATTGTCTTAAATGATGATTCGCTCCAAAACCACCTATAGTACCAGTAGAACTACTAATAATCGCACCTGGTTTATTATCCCAAACATTTTTTCCGAAAGGACGAGAAGCAACATCTAAAGCATTTTTTAGAACCGCTGGCATAGATCGATTATATTCTGGTGTGATAAAAATTAGGCCATCCAATTCAGAAACTTCTTTACGAAAAGTAGTGTAAGAATCAGGAACTTGATTACGGTCATCAAAATCTTGGTTATAAAATTCTAATTGTCCAATTTCAATTATCTTAAAGGTAAATCCCTCGGGCGTCATTTTTATTAAATTTTTAGCAATTTTTCTGGAATTAGCTTCCTTTCGTAAACTTCCTATAAAAAGTCCAATCGTTTTTTGAGTCATAATTTTATTGGTTTTTGTTTTTACTAAAGTTAATGATTTGATTTTATTTTGAGAAAATTTCATTCAATTAATGATTATTTTTTAATGGATATCGTACAAGAATAATGTAAATTAGTGTTGTATTAAATGAAACAAATGATAAATATTCAGCCCAATTTAGAGAATGATTTGGTAGAACTTCAACCACTCAACTATAATGATTTTGAAGTCTTATATTTAGCTGCTTCCGATCCGAAAGTTTGGGAACAACATCCAAATAAAAATCGTTGGAAAAGAGATGTTTTTATGAATTTTTTCGAAGGTGCAATTCAAAGTAAAGGCGCTTTCAAGATTATTGATAAACAGACAAATCAAGTTGTTGGTAGTTCTCGTTTTTACGATTATAATGAGCAAGATTCGTCTATTTTGGTTGGATATACGTTTTATTCGACGAATTGTTGGGGAAAAGGCTTTAATCCGTCCGTTAAGAAGTTAATGTTTGATTATATTTTTCAGTTTGTTGACAAAATTTATTTACATGTTGGCGCTGATAATGTACGTTCGCAAATTGCAGTGGAGCGATTGGGTTGTAAAAAAGTGAAAGAAGAACAAATTGAATATTTTGGAGAAGAGCCAAAGTTAAATTTTATTTATCAGTTGAATAAAGTTGACTGGTTTAAGTAATTGATAATTAAAACTATTTTTTGAGGACAGATTTTTTTATGTCCTTTTTTTGAAAAAAAACTTAAAAATATGATTATGTTTTTCGTAATAAAATATACTTTTACTGAAGTTTTCATAATAATGAATGAGTAATATTACATTAAACCCAATTTATGAAAAGATTATTGATGACTTATCAAATCAAAAATACTCTATTTCAGACTTTTTTTTCTCAACAGAGGAAACAAAGCAACTTCGCGAAGCAATAATTCGAAAAGAAAATAAAAAAGATTTTCATCAAGCAGCCGTAGGAAGTTCGGTTAACGAACAAATTGTAAAATCAATCAGAGGAGATAAAATCAGATGGATTGATGAAGAAAATAAAACAGAAACGGAAGAAATTTTTTTCTCAAAAATCAATGATTTTATTGAGTATCTCAATCTAACATGTTACATGGGCATTGAAGAAAGTGAATTTCATTATGCCATTTATCCCGAAGGGACATTTTACAAAAAACATGTTGATGCTTTCAAGAATGATGATAGACGCACACTTTCTATTGTGTTGTATTTGAATGATGAAGAATGGAAAGATGAATTTGGCGGACAATTGACCTTGTATTTGGCAGATGAGAATAAGTCTGAAAAAGAATTAGATATTTTACCTCTTGCTGGTCGTTTGGCTGTTTTTGATAGTAAAAGTATTCCACACGAAGTAAAAACCGTTAATCGACCAAGATATAGTATTACAGGTTGGTTGAAAACCAGAGGGAATATTTTGACGTATCTGTAACAAAATCTGTAGTGCTTCGAGATTTCAATCTCTATTTACAATAGATAAATATTGGTATCAATTTGAAGGATTTAAACAATAAGAAGAAAGCTCAACCATTGGTTGAGCTTTTGTTTTTTCTTATATATGCTAAACGATATTATATTTCGTCAAAAAATTCTGCAACATAACGTTCTGCGTCTAATGCAGCAGCGCAACCAGAACCAGCAGCAGTAATTGCTTGTCTGTATACAGAATCTTGTACATCACCAGCAGCAAAAACACCAGGTACATTTGTTTTGTACGAACGATCTTGCGTGATTAAATATCCCGTTTCGTCCATATCCAATTTCCCTTGGAATAATTCTGTATTTGGTTTATGTCCAATCGCGATAAAAACTCCATCAACGATTAATTCTTTTTCTTCGTTTGTAACATTGTTGATGATTTTCGCTTTTTCAACAACATTGTTTCCTTCCAAACCAATTAATTCGTGGTTATATAAAACCTCTAAATTATGCGTATTTGCAACACGATCTTGCATCGCTTTAGACGCGCGCATTTCTTCTTTACGAACCAATAAATAAACCTTGTTACAAAGTTTAGATAAGTAAGTTGCTTCTTCAGCAGCTGTATCACCACCACCAACTACTGCAACATCTTTACCGCGGTAAAAGAAACCATCGCAAGTTGCACAAGCTGAAACTCCACTACCAGCGTATTTAGTTTCATCATCTAAACCTAAATATTTCGCAGTTGCACCAGTCGAAATAATAATAGAACGAGCTTGGTAAGTTCCATTGTTCGATTTTACAGTATGTACGTCACCTTCTTTTTCTCCAAAAGTTACTTCCGTTACATATTCGTATTTTATTTCAGTTCCAAAACGTTCCGCTTGTTTTTGTAAATCAGCCATCAATTCTGGTCCTGTAACTGCTTCTGGATAACCTGGGAAATTCTCAACATCTGTAGTTGTTGTTAATTGTCCACCTGGCTCCATACCAGTTAAAATCAAAGGATTCATGTTCGCGCGTGCTGCATAAATTCCCGCTGTATAACCCGCAGGTCCAGATCCTATTATGATAACATCTCTTACGTTATTTTCCATTGTGTTGTTTTATTTTTTTACAAATTTAGTATTTCTTATTTATTTTTTTCGATTCTATAAATAGATGAAAATTATAGATTCATAATTTTATACACTAATTCAATTAATAATTGGCTTGGTGTCACATTTCCAGTAGTTCCAACACCTTTTCCTTTCAAATCATATTCGCGAATAAATGAGATAATTTTCGTGGCTTTTTTTAGCGGATAATTACTCGCAGCGGTCATCATTCCTTGTACAAAGTAGGGATTAATTCCTAATACTTTTGCCAAATTTTGCTTCGATTTATCTGGCGTAACATGTATTTGAATGATGTTTGTAAACAGATTAAAAATTGTTGTGATTGAAACGACGTATGGGTTATCCTTCGGATTTTTCTCGAAATATTTAATGATTTTGAATGCTTTTTCGATGTTCTTCGTTTCGATTGCATTGCGAAGTTCAAACACATTATAATCTTTACTAATTCCGATATGTTCTTCGATATGTTTTGGTGTGATAGTTTTATCTGCACCAACAATTGTAAAGAGTTTTTCTAATTCATTGTTCAAACGAGATAAATCAGCTCCCACATATTCCGTCAACAAAAACTTTGCTTTTGGTTCAATCTTAAATTGATTATCTCCAACTTTTTGTTCTATCCAAGCAGGTAACTCGCTTTCATAAATCTTTTTGAATTCGTGGTAATACCCTTTTTCATTCAGAACTTTATAGATTTTCTTGCGTTTATCAAGTGAATTTCCTTTGTAATTGATGATTAAAACCGTCGAATCTTGTACTTGATTTGCATACATTTCCAACTGATCTATCGAACGGCTAAGATGTTGCGCTTCTTTTACAATCACTACAGATTTTTCTGCACCCATCGGGTATTGACGCGCCATTCCAATCAATTGTCCAACTTCTACATCTTGTCCATAAACTATTGTTTGGTTAAAACCTTTTTCTTCTTCTGGTAAAATATTTGCTTCCAACAAATCAGTTACCTGATCGATGAAAAACGGCTCGTCGCCCGCCAAGAAGTAAATCGGTTTATAGTTTTTGTTTTTTATATCTTTGATCAAAGATTCTACAGGACTCATACAATGACTGAATTAGTACAATTAAATTTTTCCGAAAAATACCAAATAAGATTGAAACAAGCCCAAGATAAATTGTATATCTTTTGTTTGATTCGAAAAAAATGGTTGGTCTATACGCCCGAAGAATGGGTTAGGCAACACGTTCTGAATTATTTAATCAACGATTTGGGTTATTCAACTTCGGCGATTGCGTTGGAAGTTGCAATTGATATTACAGGAATGCGAAAACGTGCAGATATTGTCGTTTATCAGCAAGAAAAACCATTTATTATGGTGGAATGTAAAGCGCCGCATATTGCAATTTCGCAAGCAACTTTTGATCAAATAGCGCGTTACAACATTGTGTTAGGTTCTCAATTGTTGATGGTAACAAATGGTTTGAATCATTTTTATTGTATGATGGATTTTGTTCAAAAAAGATATAATTTCTTGAAAGAGTTGCCGAAGAAAGGATAATTTGAAAATGAGCTAATGTGTTGATGTGAAAATTTGTCAATTCGAGCGATTTTAATGGATCTTGACTACGTTTCAAACTTAGCTGACCACGTTCCGAACGTAGTCGACGTGGTTCTGAAGCAAGCTGATTACGTTCCGAAGTAAGCTAGCTTTGTATTTTAGTAAGCTGATGAGGTTTTGCACCTAGTTGATTACGTCCAGAACTTAGCTGACCATGTCAGGAACGTCAAATTTGGGGTTAGGTTACCTCGTCCTCTTGGTTCGTAATCAAGCCAGCTTGGTAAAAGACACCGTCAGCTTAGTAAAATACAAAGCTGACTAGGTTCAGAACGTCGTCAGCTAAGTCTTTAAGTAAGTTTGCTGAGTAAATTAGGTTATTAACGAATTGATTTGTAATTTAAATTAAATGAATTTGAAAAAAATATTTCTACTTATAGTACTTGTTTTGAATGTGAATTGTTTAAAACAGAAAGAAAGTTCTTCTAAAGAAATTTCTAAATATGATGATGCTTCTTGGCATTATGGAAATGATTTTCCAAAAGATTTAGCTCAAGAAAATGCGTCAACTCATATTGGAATGTATATGAAGTGGTGTATTGATAATGATTTAATTTCTTCAGAGTTGAAAAAAGATTCACAAGCTGGAATTGATTCTGTGAAAAATAACATAATAACTGGAGCTGAGTTTATTAATAGTTATTCTGATGGTAAGTTTTTATCTGCTGATTTAAGTGATATTGGAAGAAAATTTACAAATGATTATTACGAAGATAATAGTGATTTTTCTAAGAATAATGGATCATATTTGGATGATTACACAAAGATATTCGAGAAGATAATTGACAAAAAATCTGTTTATAATGTTAAAGATTCAGAGCAAAATTATTTACTTATTAAAGCAAAGATTGATAGCAGATTTAAGGAATGGAAAAAATATACTTCTAAATAACAAAAGCCACTCTGCGAGTGGCTTTTACATTACTAAAAAATATCTAAAGAATTAATTGTTTTATAACCAAGTTACAACGCCTGAATCTACACAGTAGTTTGCACCTATTATCTTGATTTTCCCTTCTTTTTCTAAGGTGTTCAAGGTTGTACTTTGGTTACGAATATCTTCTATTGTTTGTATAACGTTTTGATGATTTAATCTTTCTAATAAATCTGCATTTTTAGAAGAACGTTCTTCACCTTCTTTTATAATTTCGTCGATAATTGGATTGAAATGATCAACCAAATGACACAAATTATTCATTCCAGTTTTGTGAATCGCTTCAGCGTCTAATCCGCCTTTCAAAGCACCACATTTAGAGTGTCCTAAGACAACAATCAATTTAGAGCCAGCCACATTTGTTCCAAATTCCATCGAACCTAAAATATCTTGATTAACGAAATTACCAGCAATTCGTACACTAAAAATATCTCCTAAACCTTGATCGAAAATAAGTTCTGCAGAAGTACGGCTATCAATACAGCTCAAAACAACCGCAAACGGCCATTGTCCCTCTCTTGTGTCATTCACTTGTGAAAGTAAATCTCTGTTCGCTTTTAAATTTTGAACAAATCTTGCATTTCCTTCTTTTAAAAATTCTAACGCTTTATCTGGAGTTGTTGTTGCTTGAGTTTCTGATGTATGTGCTTTCATTTTATTTAATTTTATTGTGTGTGTGTTATTTTTTATATTTTCAGATTAATGAGCTCCGGCAACTAATACGTAACCAAAAAACTCTCTGAATGATGGGGGATTATCGACTGTTCCACGTTCGGAAATTAGTCGAATATTAATGTTATTATTTTTTGCTTTGACTTTAAATTCATCTAAATATTCAATAATATCATAATCTAAAATTCGTGTTTTACGAACATCTAATTCAAGATTAGAACCAAGTTTCAAACCATCTAATTCTTTTACAATTGCACCGCGGTTTACAAACGTTACCTCCTCAGCAAAATTCATATGGAAAACATTTCCTTCTTTCACCAACATTACGTGCGAGTTATTGTAAGATTTGATTAAGGAAACCACTACACCAACAATAAGACCAATGATGATACCTTTTAATAAATCTGTTGCCAAAATTGCAATAACTGTTACTGCGAACGGAATTAACTGATCTTTTCCTAATTTTTTCATATCCAAGAATTGTTTCGGATTACCTAATTTGTATCCAATAACCAATAGAATAGAAGCTAAAACCGCATTTGGAATTAAATTTAAAAACATTGGAATAGAGATCACACTCATTAATAATAAAACACCGTGCGTAATTGTAGAAAGTTTTGTAAGCCCGCCACTCATTGCATTTGCAGATGAACGTACAATAACTTGCGTAACAGGTAAACCTCCAATTAAACCAGCTAAAGAGTTTCCGACACCTTGTGCAATCAATTCTCGATTTGTAGGTGTTTGACGTTTTAAAGGATCTAATTTATCAGTTGCTTCTACAGATAATAAAGTCTCTAATGATGCTACAATTGCGATGGTAAATGCAACTTGCCAAACCATAGGATTTGTTAATCCAGAGGCGAAATCGGGCATAGTAAATTGTCCTAAGAAATCTGAAACACTTTCAGGAACAGGAACTTTTACTAATAAATTGTGGTCGATAGAAAATACTTCGTGGTTGGTATCACCAATTGTAACTTGGTACAAAATACCCACTAATACAGCTACTAATGATCCTGGTAATAATTTGAAAAAGTTTGATTTTTTTCCTAAAATATTGTCCCAAACAATCAAGATAAATAAAGAGATTGCTGTAATAATAATCGCTCCTGGTGTGATAAAATCTAAACTAAAATTACTAAAACTAAATGTTTCTGTATATCCTAACGCTAACGGAATTTGTTTCAAGAAAATTGAAATACCAATCGCACACAACATTCCTTTAATCACCGAAGACGGAAAGTAATAACCAATAACCCCAGCTTTTAGAATACCTAGTAATATCTGAAAAATTCCGGCGATAACAACCGCCACTAAAAATAGGTCGTAAGCGCCCAAATCTGTAATAGCAGTTAATACAATAACGACCAAACCAGCCGCAGGACCAGAAACACCAATTTGGGATTTAGAAATAAGACCAACAACAATTCCTCCTACAATTCCCGCAATAATTCCGGCAAATAAAGGCGCACCACTGGCCAACGCAACACCTAAACATAAAGGTAATGCAACGAAAAAGACAACAATACTCGCAGGTATGTCCTTTTTCCAATTTTGAAAAAGATTCATAATAGTTTTAAAATGAATTATTTAATAATTTAAAATGATAAAAATAAATTTGCAGCCCATTCAATAGATTTGAATAGAATGATGCAAAAAATCAATTAAAAAATTAAACTAATTCAGGAGGTGGAGTTGTCACACCATTGTCTAAAGACGCATATGGATTAGAATGATGAAAATCCGAATGTGTAGTTTGTTTAACATTAAAAAATGTAAACAATTTTATTTCGTGGAAATAATGTATTTTTTCTGTGATTTCGCTCGAAGAATTTTTCTGATTATTTTCTTCTTCAGTTGAAGTTTGAGAAAACAAAGCTTTTTGATCATTGTCAGAAGAATCTTTTTTGTCTCGTTGCTCCATTTTCATCTGATAATCTACATAAGCCGCTAACCCTTGCATATTCGTACTGAACACCAAAAGAAGCGTGAAAAAAATTCCGATGCTATGTTTTATCAGGTAGTCTTTCATTATGTCACAAAAATATATTTTAATTTTTAATTACAAAATAGAGGAGATTATTTTTAATAAATATTTATCATTTTATTTTATGACGCTTAACAATGTTTATTGATTTTAAATATTGCTAAGATATAAAATTGATATCATAAATCATTTTTACTCAATTTTTTTAAGAATAGATTTGCAAAAAGTTAAATTTTGAGAAAGTATATAAGTGTAATGTTTTTAGTTGCTTTGGTTGCAACTACTTTCGGGCAAGGAAAAAATAATAAAGGTAAATTTTATATTTATTGGGGTTGGAATCACGCGCAGTATACAAAATCAGATATTCAGTTCAAAGGAGATGGGTACGATTTTACGTTAGATAATGTAGCAGCTCATGACCGTCAAACTTCCTTTGGAATCAAGTATTTCAATCCAAGTTCTATGACGATTCCGCAATATAACTTCCGTTTAGGTTACTTTGTTTCGGATAATTGGAATATCTCTTTCGGGATAGATCACATGAAATATGTGATGGATCAAGATCAAGTTGTAAAAATGAATGGTCACATCAACACAGGTTCAGATTACGATGGAACATATAATAATGTCGATCAAAAATTGACAGAAGATTTCTTAACGTTTGAGCATACAGATGGTTTGAACTATGCTAATTTAGAGGTTCGTCGTTTTGATAATATTCAACATTTCCCAATTACAAAAAACGGAAAAGGAATCGATGTTAACGTAACAGCTGGTTTGGGAGCAGGGATTTTATATCCACGTTCTAACGTAAAATTGATGGGTAATGAACGTTATGATGAGTTTCACTTAGCAGGTTTTGCAACAGCTGCAATGGTTGGGATTAACTTTACTTTTTGGGATTATTTCTTTGTACAGGCCGAATTAAAGGGTGGATATGCTAACTTGAGTGATATTCGTACAACTGCAAACAAAGCTGATAAAGCAAAACAGGATATTGTGTTCTCCCAACAAAACTTAGTTTTTGGAGCAATTATTCCAGTTTTTACTCATAAAAATAAGTTAAACTTTTAATTAAGTAGTTTAATATAAAATATATAGCCTAATTTTAAGAATCGATTAGACGATTTGAAAAAAATTATTAGCGGAGACATCATTTAAGTACAATTTGTACTAGATGATGTCTTTTTTTATCTATAAATTTTACCTTTCTCCATAAAGAATTGTTACTTTTACAATTATTTAGATTTGAAATTAACATGAATAGATTTTCTGTATTAGTCGCAAGTATCTTGATATCGACAACAGCAATGGGACAAAAAGTAATGACGCCAGAACTTCTTTGGCAAGTAAAAAAAGTAGCTCCAGTTGGAGTAACGAAAGATCAAAAAAATCTGATTTACAAAGTAACTTCTACTAACGTAAAAACACAAGAAGACACATCGAAAACGTATATGATTTCGTTAGCAGGAGGAAAAGCTTCGGAAATCGAAGATTATAAAACGCTTTTGGCTGACGAATCGTTGAATAAATCTCAACAATATAAAGCAGAAACTGATAAAGTTAAATTACAAAAGGTTTTTGGTTCTGATTATTATCCAGAAATGGACAAGTCGAATGTGCAGATTTATAACGAATTAAATTACAGACATTGGGATACTTGGAATGATGGAAATTACGATCATTTATTTGTGTCAGAAAACAAAGAAGGTTCGACTAAAATTGATGTTTTAAAAGATGAACCATATTCAGTTTCAGAATTTGTATGGACACCAGATGGAAGTAAAATATTATATGTTTCTAAGAAGAAATTTGGAACAGATTACGCATTAAGCACAAACACAGATATTTATCAATACGATTTAGCTACGAAAACGACGAAAAATATCACGGAAGGAAAATTGGGTTATGACAATACACCAAGTTTTTCTTCTCAAGGAGATTTTGCGTTTTTGAGCATGGAACGAGATGGTTACGAAGCAGATAAAAATGACTTAATCGTTCGTCGTGGTGATATCGAAATGAATATTACAAAACATTGGGACGGAACGGTACAAGGTTATAAATGGAGCAATGATGGAAACAAAATTTATTTCAATGCACCAGTTGGAGGAACAATTCAATTATTCGAGGTTGATGTAAACTTCAAAATGAGAAAAATGCCTTTTATCAAACAAATTACAAAAGGGGATTTTGACATTGCAGACATCAAAGAAGTTGTTGGGAATAAAGCAATTGTTACAAAAACAGACATTAATCACGCTGCAGAAATTTATGTGGTTGATTTAAAATCTGGAGCATTAACGCAATTAACAAATGAAAACAAAGAGATCTTTGATAACATAGCGTTGAGTGATGTAAAAGCACGTAAAATTAAAACAACAGACGGAAAAGAAATGCATGCATGGGTAATTTATCCACCAAATTTCGATCCGAATAAAAAATACCCAACTTTATTGTATTGTCAAGGTGGACCACAATCTGCTTTAACACAATTTTATTCTCCTCGTTGGAATTTCCAATTAATGGCGGCACAAGGTTATATCGTAATTGCGCCAAACCGTCGAGGAATGCCAGGTCATGGAGTAGAGTGGAATGAGCAAATCTCGAAAGATTGGGGAGGACAAGTAATGCAAGATTATTTAGCTGCGATTGATGATATTTCGAAAGAATCTTATGTAGATAAAGATCGTCGTGGTGCTGTCGGTGCATCTTATGGGGGATATTCTGTTTACTATTTAGCAGGTATTCACGAAGGTCGTTTCAAATCATTTATTTCTCATAACGGTGTATTCGATTTGAAATCGATGTATGGAACAACAGAAGAAATTTTCTTTACAAACTGGGATGCTGGTGGCGCTTGGTGGGAAACAAATAATAAAGCTGCGCAAAAAACGTATTCTAAATTTGATCCAAGTAGTACAGAACTAGTAAATAAATGGAATACTCCAATGTTAATTTACGTTGGTGGTCACGATTATCGTGTGCCAATGGGACAAGGACAGGAGGCTTATCAAATTTTACAATTGAAAGGAATCAAATCTCGTTTCATTTATTTCCCTGAAGAAAATCACTGGGTATTAAAACCTCAAAATTCTGTGATTTGGCATACAGAATTTTTCAAATGGTTAAAAGAAACCTTATAATTCAATTGATTTATAAATCATAACTATAATTTAAAAGTGCAATTTCTATTGAAATTGCACTTTTTTTATTTCTTTGAGAATCAATGACAATATCTAATAAACGAATCAATTATTTTTTAAAATTTTGTAGAGTAGAATAATCGTTGTAAATTCAAAAACATAAGTCAAAACCCAATTTATGAGTAAGGATAATAACAAAATATATTTTTCGAATAGCCCATTTACAAACGGACACAAAGTAATAGATTTTGTTTGGAGTGCTCGCCTTGATGAAAATTTTGACCTTTGGATGGATCTTCATTTAGAATCAGATAATTATGATGAAGAAGAAGAATATAAAGATGATTTGGATGAAATAGACGATATTTCTGAAGAGAATGCAGAAAAACAACTTTGGATTAATTATGATCATGCTATCATTTCGAGTACATATTGGAACAATAAAGGAATAAAGATCGAAAATGATGTGCAATTAGATTTTAATCAACTCAATAAAAAAACTTTCGAAATTGATCCTCTTCCAGTAAATCTTGACGAGTCTGAAAATCTTGCTTTTGGTATTTCGATGTTAGGAAATGACACGGTTGCACAGAACGAAATTACGTTTTTAGATACAGAAGAATTTGGTGTTTTTGATATCAAATGGAAAGGGAAAATTGCCAATACATATTTAGGAGAAACCGATTTTGATTACGATTTTTATGTCTATATGAAGAATATAAAATTCAACGGAATTAAAGTTCATCCATCGTTAGAAAAAGAAAAAGTTACAGCATTTTTTGAGAAACATTTAACTCATTTTAGTGATTTCGAATTAGTGGATACCGATGAATTAGAGTTGGAAAATTATATTCTGAAAATTAAAAGACAAGAAGATTAAAAAATAAATTTAACTTAGATTCATAATTACACTCCTAAACCATTTATATGACCAACCAAATCATCAAAAATTGTGAAGACGAAGAAATTCAGTTTCTCAACGAAATTCAACCTTTTGGATATTTGATAGGAATTCATAAAAATTCGCTTCAAATTGAATTTTTTTCTCAAAATATTGATGAATTATTTGAAATTTCTACCGAAAAGATATTAAGTCAAGACATTAATCAACTTCATGATTTTGAGCTTGATTTTGACGAGGTTTTGAATTTAGAACAAGGTGATTTTTACCGAACTAATACAAAAGTTAATTCGAAAATTTATCATTTAACAGTCTATCATTTTGAGGAATTGATTTATTTGGAGTTAGAAGAATTAATTATTTTAGAAAACAGATTAGCCTATTATAATTTTTCTGAACAAATCTTGTACTCAAAGTCTATAAGCTCAACTTGGAATTTGTTAATTTCATCTATAAAGAGTTTGATTCATTACGAGAGAGTAATGCTATATAAATTTTTGGAAGATGGCAGCGGCGTTGTTATAGCGGAAGAAATTGATAAGGGATTAGATTCTTATATGGGTTTGCGTTATCCAGAATTTGATATTCCTAAACAAGCACGTCAACTGTATTTAGAGAAAAAAAGCCGTTTGGTTGCAGATGTTAACAGTAAAAGAATCATTTTAATTTGTAATGTAAATTATCACAAAATTAACTTGAAGTACTCTTCTGTTAGAGCACTTTCTCCGATACATCTACAGTATTTGCGTAATGCTAATTGTGAAGCAAGTTTTTCTATTTCTATTGTAATTAACGAGAAATTATGGGGAATTGTAGCGTGTCAGAATTCTAAGCCAAAATTTATTCCAAATCAAGTTCGTTTGCAAACCGAATTATTAACGCGTCAAGCAAGATTGACTTATGTAAATTTTAAAGCAACTGAACGATTAAAGTTTCAAAATTATTTTAATGAAACAGCGATTAAATTGAAAGAGAATCTTTTAACAGAAGAAAATCTTCAGCAATCAATGAACAATAATCTAAAAGAGGTTCTTAATCTTACAAAGGCAGATGGAATTGCATTGGTTAATTTTGACGATGTTTTTGTAGAAGGCGAAACGCCAGATAAAGAAGAAATTTTGAGAATAAAAGAATGGGCATTTAAAAGAAACTCAGCACGTTTATTTACCTCGAATACTTTTTATCTAGATTATGGACAAGAGCTTAGGCTTAGTCCAAGTTCGGCTGGTGTAATGTTTTGTTTTCTAAATCAAACTTACGAACATTTTATTATTTGGTTCAAAAAAGAACAAGTTCAAACCTTAAATTGGGCTGGAGAACCAAGTAAAATTAAAAATGTAGATGTTATAAATGGTGATGAAATACACAGTTTTTCTCCTCGAACTTCTTTCAAAATTTGGCAAGAGAACATTAAGAATAAATCGTTTATTTGGTTAGATAAGGAGAAATATGTTGCGAAAGAAGTGATTAAGTTAATTATAGAAACACTTCATTTACAGTCGTTCAAAATTCATAGTTTATATGAACAGTTAAAAGAAATAAATGACGAATTAGACTCGTTTACCTATACAGTTTCTCATGATTTACGCACACCATTATCGGTGATGAAATTGAATTGTCAGATGCTTCAACGAAGTTTGAAAGATGATGAAATTAAAAATGATCGATTAAGAAGTGTTATTGAAGAAATTGATCGAATGACACAAATGATGCAGGATCTTTTGGCGTTGAGTAAAGCTAAAAAATCAGAAATTGTATTGTCTACAATCGAAACAAAACCAATCATAGAAAAGATTATACACGATGTTTTGTTGTATTATAAGATTAACAATACTGAAGTTGTTGTAAAAGAAATACATAATGTTTTGGGGGATAAAACAATGTTTTATGAGGTTTTTCTGAATATTATTGGTAATGCTATAAAATATTCATCTCAAGCAAAACACCCAAAGGTTGAAATATCATCTGAAATCAATAATAAAGAAGTTATCTTCAAAATAAAAGATAACGGAATTGGCATAAAAGAAGAAGATTATCATAAAATGTTCAAGCTATTTAGCAGAATGTCTAACACTGGAAACATTTCTGGAAACGGAGTTGGACTTTCGATTGCGCATAGAATGATGGACAGAATGAATGGTGATATATCTTTTGAAAGTAGAGTAGGAGAAGAAACAACTTTTATATTAACATTTAAAAAAATCTAACGAATGCTATCTGATTATTTAAAAGAAAAAACAGCGGTTTATCACAAAGAAATTGAAGATAAATTAGAGTCGAATAAATTGTTTAACAGCACATTTACAGATAAAAATTACTATAAAATGTTGCAGGTTAATCATATTTTTCTAAAATCTTATGAAGATTCTATTAAACAACTTTTGAATGAAAAAGATTTAGAAAATTTAGTTTTAACAAAATTGAATAAATTATCTTTGATTGAACAAGATATCAATGAGTTAGGTTTAGAAGAATTGAATGTACCAAAACAATTCGAGCTTCAAAATAGAGCCGAAGCAATTGGAGCTTTGTATGTGATAGAAGGTTCTATGCTTGGCGGAAATGTAATTGCAAAAACACTGAAAAAGTATCCTTTTTTAGAGTATAAAAGTTTCAATTATTTTGGACATTACGGCGAAAACCTTGGTCAAATCTGGAAAACTTTTATTGGTTATATTAATCAAGAATTTACAACTGAAGAAGAGCAACAACAAGTTTTTGAAGGGGCAAAAAAAGCCTACGAAGATTTGATAAATTTTGCTTAACATATTATGAAATTGGTTTATTTATAAATCAGTTTTTTATTACTTTTTATGAAGATTTGACATTTTTTTAATTCATTCTAAGTATAAAACTTTCTAAATTTGAGGCATGAAAAAATCAATACTTAGTATATTTTCTGCAATTGTTTTAACGTTCTCAGTTACAGCAAACGCACAAGAAATCGAAGAACAAATCGTAATCGAAAATCGTGTAAATGATGCCAAACAACAAGATAAACCTTATGTTATCTTGATTTCGGCAGATGGTTTTCGTTATGATTATGCTCAAAAACATGAAGCTAAAAATCTATTAGCTTTAGCTAAAAATGGAGTGAAAGCTAATGCCATGTATCCGTCTTTTCCTTCGGTTACATTTCCAAATCATTACACAATTGTAACTGGTTTAACGCCTATTCATCATGGTTTGGTGGGAAATAATATGCTAGACAGAGAAGTTGGTGATCGTTATTCGTTGGGGAATAGAAATGCGGTTATCAATCCGAAATGGTACGGAGGAACGCCAATTTGGAACCTTGCAGAACAGAACAAAATGTTAGCTGCTTGTTATTATTGGCCAGGTTCGGAAGCGCCTATTAATGGTATGTTCCCAACGTATTCGTACAAGTATTCTGAAAAATCACCAATTGATTACCGTATTCAGCAAGTTGTAAATTGGTTGGAGTTACCAGCTGAAAAACGTCCACATTTAATTACGTTTTATTTTCCGGAAGTAGATCACGCAGGGCATTCTTTTGGTCCTGATGCACCTGAAACAAAGGAAGCTGTACAATTTGTAGATCAATCAATCAAGAAATTGAATGATGAGGTTGCAAAAACAGGTTTGAAAGTGAATTTTGTTTTTGTTTCTGATCATGGAATGACAAGAATTGATGATGAAAATCCATTGAAATTGCCAATTAAAATTGATGAATCAAAAGTACAAGTTGCTTCAAATGGTTCTTATGTAAGTCTTTTTGTAAAAGATAAAAATGATATCGAATCAATTTACAAAGAGATAAAAGCAGTTCAGAATAATACGTTCGAAGTGTATAAAACAACAAATGTCCCATCTAAATATCATTTTGATAAAAAGAATGATCGATACAATCGTATTGGAGATATTATCTTGATTGCACATGCGCCAAACTATTTCTCAAACAAAAATGCACCGAAAGGCTCGCATGGTTTTTATGTAAAAGAAACGCCTGAAATGAAAGCGACTTTTATGGCTTGGGGACCAAATATTAAGTCTGGTAAAGAGATTAAAGTTTTTCCAAATACAGAAATCTATCCAATGCTTGCGAAGTTATTAGGTTTACCAATTCAAGAAAAAATTGATGGAACAAATCAATTAGCGAATAAAATTTTGGTGAAATAATTTAGATTTTACTCAAAATACAAAGCCAACTTATTACGAGTTGGCTTTTTTTGTGATTGAATTTTCATTGACTTATAAGAATTCGTCATTTTGAATTTATTTTTTCTTAAAATTCAGATTTGATATAATAATAGCAAAAATAATAACGGCGATTCCTGTCCATTGTATTGCGAGTACTTGTTCATGTAAAAGCACAAAAGCCATGGTTACTGAAACGGGTAATTCTAACGAAGAAACAATACTTCCCAAACCTAATCCTGTGTGCGGAAAACCTTTGTTTAAAAGAATAGGAGGTAAGACAGTTCCGAAAATTGCCAACGGTAATCCCCAAGTATAAAAAATGCTAAAATTGAATGCATGAATTCCATTTACATCATTTGAAAAGTTGTTGTAAAAGCTCATTAAACCATCAAAGTAATAAGGTCCGATTTGGCTAAAAAATAAAAATAGAGACACAATAATAGAACCTCCAAAAAGCATCCACAAACTTTTTTTATAAGCCGGTAAATAATTAGCCAAACTATTCGATGTAAACATGGTAGCCGTAAAAGAACAAGCCGCTAAAAATCCCCAAAACAATCCTTTAGGATTTAATTCGACTTCTTGGTTGATTAAATTTGTTGCCAAAACAGTTCCAAATAATACCAAAACCATTGCAATTAATTTTTTGGCAGAAGGAAATTGTTTACCCAAAATACTCTCAACCAAAATACTAATCCAAACCGTTTGCATCAACAATACAATTGCGATTGATACATTGATATATTGTACCGCTAGATAGTAAAATAAACTTGTGAAACCTAACGAAGTTCCAGCAAGAATCAACCTTTTTTTATCTTTTTGTTCAATCTTTGGTAAATCTTTTTTACTCATCATAAATAAGTTGATGATTCCCAAAATCAAAATTCCTAATACAAACTGAGAAGTTGTTACCTCGGCAGTCGTATAGCCTTGATCGTATGCAATTTTTACAAATGTTGCTAACATTCCGTAGAAACTAGCACCCATTGCAACGAACAAAACTCCCTTCAAAATACTTTTATTTTCCATAATTTTTTACGCAGAAAAACGGCCTGATTAAATTTAAAATCAAGCCGTGCAAGTTACTTTATTTTTTCTGACTAAAAAAGTCCGTTAATTTCTCCTTCTATTTTATTGAAAATGAATCCTAAATCTTCTTTATTTTCAACAAAATCTAAATTGTCCACGTCGATTACCAATACTTTTCCTTCTTTATAATTCGAAATCCACTTGTCGTATTTCTCGTTTAGACGATTCAAATAATCAATACTAATCGAATTTTCGTAATCGCGACCGCGTTTCTGAATTTGCGAAACCAATGTAGGAATTGAAGCTTTAAGATAAATCAATAAATCTGGTGCTTCTACAAAACTTGTCATCAAATTAAAAACACGCAAATAGTTGTTATAATCTCTTGTAGACAATAATCCCATATCGTTCAAGTTACTCGCAAAAATATGCGCATCTTCGTAAATTGTACGATCCTGAATAATGTCTTTTCCGCTTTCTCTAATCTCTTTTACTTGATTAAAACGGCTTCCTAAGAAATAAATCTGAAGATTGAACGCCCATTTTTCCATGTCGTTGTAAAAATCATCCAAATACGGATTCATTTCTACATCTTCAAACTGAGCTGTCCAGTTGTATTGTTTTGCTAAAAGGTTTGTTAGAGTAGTTTTACCTGCTCCAATATTTCCGGCTATGGCGATATGCATTTTCCAATTATTTTAACGTTTGCAAATATACTAAAGCTTAATTTTCAAAACAAAATCTAAGCAAGTGACTCATAGAAAAATCTTTTTTTAGAAAAAAATTATTCCGATTGATTTATGAATTTTTATTCAATTATAAATTAAAAATAAATAAGGATTAGTAATTAGTTTTAATTGATTAAATAGCTTATTATTAATCGTTTGTACTTAAAATAGTATAAGTGTAAATTTTATTTTCGACCAAAGTATAAAGATTTTTTTCGCTAAGTGCAAAACTTTTTACATTTTCTAAATCAATAAAAGTCGTCAAATTTTGATTGATAATGTTTTTTGATATTAGCTTATTGTCATTTATATATAAAATAACATCTTTATAAAAATAAAAAGGTTGCTGATTAGTGTCAAATTCAAAATTAGATTTGAAATTTCCATAATCATCGTAAACATAAATCGTTTTATGACCTTTTAAATACACCAAATTTTTGTACACATGTATTTTATCGATTGATTGATCATTATGTTTTAAATAGATTTGTTTTGATGTCAGAATTGGTTTTTGCAATTGATAATTATAGTAAACAATTTTATTCCCGATTAAATCATAAAACCAACAAAATTGCGTGTCAACAACTTTTAATGCAGCTGGCATAAAATCGTTTGATTTAATCTTTACAATATCCTGAATAGGATTCAAATCTTCATCTAAAATAGTGAGTTGATTAAAATTTGAATATACATAAGCTCGAAGTGGATTATTGACATCAACTGAAGTAATAATATTCTTGAGATCAATACTTTTGTTCTTTTTCGACTGAAATATTTTTTCAATTCTAGTATCTGAAATCAAATAAATCGAATTATTTAGATCAGTATCAATTGATTTGATTGTCCTATTTTCAATCAAAACTGAATCTTTTAACTCAAACTTTTGAGAAAAAACAGTGATAAATGCAGAAACAAAAATAATTGAAAAAATGGTTTTCATTTACTTGAAAATTACTTCATAACCAAATCTACAAATTGAGAGTAGGATTACCAAAATAAATATGTATCGAATAAATTTATTCCCTTTGTTGATGGCTAATTTTGCTCCAATAAAACCTCCTAAAGCGTTGCAAATAGCCATTGGTAAAGCTATTTTTTAGATAATTTGCCCTTTGATTAAAAACAAACAAATCGAACCAAAATTAGTTGCTAAATTGATCAGTTTTGCATTAGTATTAGCTTTCAAAAAATCCATTCCAAGAAGTGTTACGAATCCCAAAATAAAGAAAGTTCCAGTTGCAGGACCAATAAAGCCATCGTAAAAACCAACTGCAATACTCACAATACAACCATTGATAATCGCAATGTGGTAAGGAATTTTACGCTCGGTTGCTTGTCCAAAATCTTTCTTGAAAATAGTGTAAATGGCTAAAACAATCAAAATGATTAACAAAACAGGCTTCATAAAATCATTATTGATAACCGTTAACAATTGCGAACCTAAAAAAGCAGAAACAAATGCGCATATAGCCATAATCGTGAAAAGTTTCCAATCTATTTTTACCTTTTTTAGATATTGTGAAGTTGCTAAAGCTGTTCCACTAAATGCTGGAATTTTTAGCGTTCCGATTACTATTGAAACAGGTAAATTAGGTAAAAAAGCAAGTGATAATGGCGTTTGTATTAATCCACCACCACCAACAATAGAGTCGATGAAGCCAGCGCAAAAAGCTGCCATGCATAAATAGAATAAAATATCGATTTCCAAAACTGAAAAATTTTGGCAAATGTAGAAATAGAAAAGGACAAAACCTTGGTTTTGTCCTTTCTAAATTTTATAGGATGTAAATTATTTTACAATAAACTTCACTGTTCCATAAGCACCATCAGCATAAGCTACGCGAGCATAGTATACACCAGCTTTTAATGCAGAGATATTAACATCTTTAGATTGTACTTCTGAAAGTTTTCTTCCTGTTAAATCTCCAACCAATACGCTTTTTATTTCTTTGTTTGAAATAACATTAAGTGTACCACCATTTACAACAGCTTTTAATTCAACTTTTGTTGCTGTTTGTTCTGTCGTAGCTAATGAACATCCTGGAATATCATTTAATTTTAAAACTCCACCTGTTCCTTTTGTATCTGAAGTGAAATGACCTACCCAAACAGATTTACAATCATAAGCTCCGATAAATAATCTTTGTTGACCATCATCAATCTTAGTCCAAGTTTTACCATTATCTTTAGAATAAGCAGATCCTACACCTAATTCTGAAGTTGAGCTAAATCCTGTTGAAAGGAAAATACCATTAGATCCAGGAATATATGAAATATCTCCATCATAATAACTATTTGATGACATAACGTCCCAGTTAGCTCCACTATCTTCAGTGAACCATAATACAGCTGTATTATCTACTAACAATCCATATTTAGATGAAGAAAAGGACATGCTAGCACTTGAGTCTTCACCTGAAAAATCATCGACTGGAGAGAAGTAAGATTTCCAAGTAGCTCCTCTATCATTTGTATGTAAAATTCTACCAGTATTTGAAGTTAACCATAAATCTTCTCCTAAAAATACTCTACCAGCTACATATCCATATTCAGTACTAGCTAAAGTTGAAGGTGCAGTACTTAATGTACTCCAAGAATTTCCTCCATCTGTTGTTTTGTACATTTCATATTTACCATTAATAGGATCTCCAATAACCAAACCATTATTTGCATCGAAGAAATGAATGATATTTCCGAAAGAACTAGTTCCAAATACTCCTGAAACTTTAGTCCATGATGTTCCGCTATCTGTTGTTTTCCATAAACCATTTGCAGATCCAGAACCTGATGCAGGTGCTGTTACAATAAATGCTGTTGTACCATTTATAGCTCCAACATCTGATATTAATGCATTTGAAGGTAAGTTAGATACTAGATTAGCTTTCCAAGTTGATCCTCCATTAGTTGTTACCCCTACATATTTAGGATATGTTTGAGTACCAGCCCCATCAAAATAAGTAATCCATGCTGTGTTAGGATCTACAATAGAATATTCTCTTGCTCCAAACGATTGTACGGGGATACCACTATTTTGCGTTGTATAAGTTTGACCAAAAGATATAGCTACTGCTGCTATCGATAAAAGAGATAGTAATTTTTTTCTCATAATAACGTGTTAATTAATAATTAGTGATATGCTAAACTATAAAAAAAATTGCAAAAAAAAAAAAAAATGACCACGATGAGACTCGAACTCATACTGTCAGAACCGGAATCTGATATTCTATCCATTAAATTACGCAGCCAAAAGTTTTGCAAATATAGATAAATAGACTATTTGAGTTGAATATTTTGTCTAAAATTTCGGTGTTGGGTTGCGGTAAAATAATCTCTGAAAATTTGATTGATTTCTTCATTTATTTTTGAAGCTTTAATCCCAAGTTGTGGATAAATTTCAATGATAAATTGAGTGATTTTCTCAACAGTTTCTATTCCAAATGAATGAATTTCAGTTTCGATTTCTTCTGAAATAGAAGAATTATTTGTCAATATATTTTCTATTGTTTTAGCAAATTCAATAGTTTTCGAAGTTGATTTAATAACGAAATTATCAAAATTAGTTTGTTTTTGGTATTGAATAATCTCTAAACTTTTTTCGATAAAATGTTCTGCCATTCCAAGATAATTTACCAATAAAGTTAAATCAGCAAAAATTCGGAAAGGTATTTTTTCGACCAAATCATCACTATAAAATTCATTATATATAAAACTATAATCTTGATGAACGATTTCATTTTCTACTTCAAAACTATGAGAAGATGTAGCAACCATTCCCATTGATTTCCAAGTTGAAATTAATTTAACTTGAGATTTATTTAAAATAAATGACAAAAACTTTGGTTCACCATTTTTATCCAATTTTTCTTTTCCATCTTCGATTATTTTCGCATTTAATGTAAAATGAGTGAGGTAAGGAGCGCCAGTTGCATAATGCCACAAACCGTTTATGACATATTTATCTCCAACTTTTTCAGCAGTTCCACCAAGCATTCCGCTTCCACCAAAACACGTTTTTTGTGAAGAAAATAAATTATAAGCAATATCGGGTTTTAGATTTCGAGAAAAATAATTTGCTCCACTACAAAGCGTTATAAACCAACCTAAACTTCCGTCAATTTTAGCAACTGATTGAAGAATTTTTAATCCTTCAGAAAAATGTAAGCCAAGTCCATTGTATTGTTTCGGAACCCAAATATTCAACCAATTTTGAGTATAAATAAGATGGAGAACTACTTGATTAAAGGATTCTTTATTCAATAATTCTTTTTGAAGTTTGGGAATATCAAGCATTATTTTCATTCAAAATTTTTCTCCAATTAAAATATCCAGAAATCGCCACACAGAATAAAATCAACGATAAAATAGCGTATAAATACAAATCTTTGTGAATCATTAATGGAATTGAAATAATGTTACTAATATTCAACAATATCCAATTTTCGAGTTTACGTTTTGCCATTAACCACATACCTGCCCATGCAAATGCGCTTACGATTGAATCCCAAATAGGAACGTCAGAATCGGTGATATGTGTAAGTGCTAAATAAAAAATGGTAAAACTACTTAAAACAATTCCTGTAACAACTGCCCATTCTTTTTTATTCGTTTTTGTAATTTTTATTTCGTGTTTTTGTTGTCCGTATTTCCAATATAACCAACCATAAATGCTCATCACTAAATAATAAATATTAAGAGTGAACTCAGCATATAGCTTAGAATTGAACATGACGAAAAGCGATAATGTAATTCCTGTAATTCCAAATAAATAATTTTTTGGATTGTTGAATCTCGCCAATACGACTTGAAAAATAGAAAAAGTGACACCCAGCCATTCGAGCCAAGTTGTTTGTAAAATAATTTCCTTCATCATAATTTGTTTTGATGAGGAGATAGAAGTTATTGCTAACATCAATTCCTCCGCCAGCATTATCTGGATCAGGTATAGAACAAAATTGTTCTTGGGTATATTCTCAGCTTTTTAGCACCCCATTGAAAGACAAAGATGATAATATCTATATAAATAACCTAAAAATATTAAGAATTAAGTTTAAATTATTCTTTAAGTAACTCAGAACGTTTGGATTTTGGTAAAGTTAAGATGACTAAATTATAAGAATCTTTTATCCATTCTTTGATTTGAATGTCTTTCACGTCTTGATGAATTTTAACGGTATTCCAATGCTTTTTGTTCATGTGATAACCAGGAATTACAGCTTCGAAAGTTGCGCGTAATTCGATTGCATTATCGGGATCACATTTGATATTTACAGAATCAAAATCGTCAATATCACAAAGACAAAACATTTTTCCAGCGATATAAAAGACCAAAGTAGATTGATCAAAAGGAAATTTTTCTTCGACTTGTGGAAGTCCTAGACAATAATCTCTTAATTCTTCGATATGCATTAGTTTGTATTATTTTTAGTGAAGGTACAAATAAAACGAAAACGGCTTTTGAAAAAAAGCCGTTTTCTATAAAATATGAGTGTGAAAGCAATTATTTCACATCCCACCAAACACGCGTATTTATATCATCACCACCCATTTGTTGTACTGCAATTTGATAATTTTCTTTGTTTTGCATTTTTACATTCGGAGGATATGGATAACGAATAGGCATCTTACCATTATTAAATAAATTTGTTTGTAGTGGTAAAATAGGAAATCCAGTTCGTCTAAATTCCATCCATTGTTGATTATCAGTAAAATATAATGTAAAATATTTTTGGAGCATTATTCGTTCTAATGTGCCATTATATTCGGCAAATGAGTTAGTAAAATAATCAGAAGAAATTGTTGTTCCCCATACTTCCATAGATGCTTTTACTCCATCTTCATAAAAAGCTTTTGCATCTCCAGGTATTAATCCTTTTTGAGCTAACTCAGCCTTTATAAGTTGTAGTTCTCCGTAAGTCATAACAATGTTTTTCATGGGAGCTAGAGCTACAACATTATTTGGAGCCGATGGAGTATATTTGATGGAACTATCATTGAATGCATATCCGCTTGGGATTCCTTTGTAACCAATATCATTTCCTTTTAAATCTTTTGCTTTTGTTGCCCAAATTGTGATTCGTGGATCATTTAATTGTAAAAGATTATCAATAAGAAAAGTAGATAATTTTTTATCTGCTGCATAATCTTGAATACGAGGCCAAGGTGTTGTATTTGGTGTGACACCTGTATTTATTAAGATTGCATTATCTGTATTATTTATGAAAACAGGATATTTTGCAGGATCATTCAGAATAGTATTAATCTTATTAATAGTTTCTGTTGGTTGAATATCACTAATACGTAAAAGTAAACGTAAATGAAGTGAGTTTGTCAATTTTTGCCATTTTGAGACATCATTATTATACAGTAAATCTGCTGTATATATCATAGATTGTTTTGTATTGTATAGTCCATTTGCTTTCTCCAAATATTCTAAAACTGATTTATAAATATCTTGTTGACGATCAAATTTTGGTTTCTCTATTCCTTTATCTGCTTTAGAAGCTTCGGAAAAAGGTATATCTCCAAAACAATCTGTTAAATTAGCATATGCCCAAGCTTTTAATGTTAACGCAACAGCTTGATAATTTTGATCATTAGCATTGATTGCGGCTTCTTCCATTTCATCTAAATTTTTTAACCACTTGTAATGATTATTCCACATTGTTGTTCCAATATCATCTGTAACATCGTATCGATGATATCCACCGGAAGCATTAGATGGATAAGGTACAATTCCTTGCATAAAATGAGCTGTGCGGTTGTGCCAAGCAGAATATGAATTATGATTTGTTAAACTATATAAAATTGGATTTAATAATGTTGCAGGACTAATAGTTTCTAAACGATTTGGATCTGTGTTTGTTTCTTCAAAATCATCTGTACAGCTGTTGAAAGAAACTGCAAATATTAATCCAAGTGTGATATGTTTTATTTTTTTCATTTTGTAAAAGATTATAAATTAACTTTAAGATTAAATCCATAAGTTGCTGGAGATGGTAGTTGTCCCATTTCTACACCTGGAACCATACTACTTCCATTGAGTGCAGCAGTTTCAGGATCATAAAATGGAAAATCTGACCATGTGTAGAGATTTCGTCCGAAAATGCTTAATGTTAAGCCTTTTAAGTGATGTTTTTCGATTAATTTTTTAGGAAAACTATAACCAATACTTATCTCTCTTAATTTTACATATGTATTTTCAAAGCTATTAGCCTCAACATTTGCACGTCTATAGTATTCTGAGTAATAGTCTGGTACTTTGACTTTTGTTGTGTTTTGAGAATATGATCCATCAGGGTTTATGACAACTCCGTCGCCTATAATATATCCATCTTCACGTCCAGGTAAAGATCCTTTCAGATGTCCATGTTCCATTGTTTTATGATAAGATTGAGAATATAATAATCCGCCAAAAGAACCATCAATTGTAACATTTAATGTCCAATTTTTAACATTCAAAGTATTACTCCAACCTCCTTTCCAATCAGCAAATGCATTTCCTATATATTGAATTTCGGTAGGGCGGACAGGTAAACCAGTTTTAGCATCATATATAATTTTACCTTCGTTATTTCTGACAAATCCATAACCATACATATCTCCTAGAGAACCACCAACTTTACCTATAATTGATACAGTACCAGAAGTTGCGATAGTTTGTTCATCACCTCCCTCAATACCAGCTGCAAGTTCTAATATCTCATTATTATTTTTAGAGTAAGTAAAGCGAGTTGTCCATTCTATATTTTTTGATTTAATAGGTTTGAAATAAATCATAGCTTCTATTCCTTCATTCTTAACCTTTCCTGCGTTAATCCATTTTGTCGAATATCCCGTTGAGTAATCTAGAGGAACGTTAATGATTTGGTTTTTAGAAATGGTGTTGTAGAATGATACATCAAATCCAATTCTATTTTTAAGAAATTGTGATTCTAATCCCATTTCAAAAGAGTTTGTTGTTTCGGGTTTTAAATCAGCATTAAATAAAGAATTATCAACTTGCGCAGAGCCTTGAAAATCATTGTTGTCGTAGTATTTGCTTACGATATAAGGTTTTGAATCGTTTCCTACTTGTGCCCAAGAAGTTCTTAGCTTTGCATAATTAATTATAGACTTAGGTAAATGAAGAATATCACTTAGAATTACACTAAGATTAGCAGAAGGGTAAAAGTATGAATTGTTTTTTTCTGGTAAAGTAGAAGACCAATCATTTCTTGCTGTTAAATCTAAGAAAATGCGATCTCGGTAAGCAAAAGAAGCTAATCCATAAATACTATTCACTTTCTTTTCATAATCTCCTGTAGTGGTTATAATACCATATTTTGCATTTGCTAATTTATATACATCAGGAATAGATAGGCCAGTAGCAGAGGCGTTTATACGTTTATATTTTGTAGACATTCTATTTCCTCCAACAGAAAAATTGTAAGTGAAATCTTGCTTTTTATTACTGTTATAAGAAAGTAAAAAATCAGTATTTATTTCTGTTGATGTGATGTTTTGTCGTTGATAATATCCTTCGGCATATTTAACCAAATCATATGGACGTTTTAGTTCTCTAAACTCATCTTGAGCATTAATTCCAGAGCGAACCATTAATTTTAAGTTTTTTGTAAAATCAATCTCTGCACTAATATTTCCTGTCAATGTGTTATTGTTCATGCTGTTTATTACTTCATAAACTAATGCATATGGATTGTCTAAATATGAACTAAAAGGACTATTAAGTTGTGTTTTACCTTTGTCTAACCACATATTTTTGTACCAATTGATATTATTATTGGCATTCGTTAAAATCATAAAATATGAAATTGTATGGTTATTATATCCAGTAGAAGGTAAGTTGTCACTGTTTCTATTAGAATAATTAATAGATGTATTTAATTTTATATGATCAGAAATTTTGTAATCACCTTTTGTAGATAATACTAAACGTTCAAATCCTGTATTAGGCATTATCCATTTGTTGTCTGTATGTGTAACAGAAGCTCTAAAAGAACCTTTATCATTTCCTCCAGAAAGAGACAAACTATTTGTTAGCGTTGTTCCTGCTTTCCAGAATCCTTTTCTGGCATTATCATAATTTCTCCATAAAGTTCTTTCGGTTCCCATTAATCCTGTTTCGGGATCGTATTGATAATAATATTGTCCATTAAATTTCGGACCAAAACCTAAATTACTTTGTGTAGCAGGTCCATCTTCACTTGCCTTATAAGAATAATATAATTCTCCAGCATCATTAAAAGCTTTACCTGTACCAGAGCCATATTCTGTTTGCCATTCTGGCCAACGTTGAATAACATCTACAACATAATTAGATGAGAAGGTAATACCTAAACCTTGATTTTTCTTTCCAGATTTAGTTGTAATCATAATAGCTCCATTAGCTGCTCGGGAACCATATAAAGCAGTAGCACCAGCACCTTTAAGAACGGTAACATTTTCAATATCATCAGGATTTATATCAGACATTCCATTACCAAAATCTACAGGCGCATCTTTAGATAAGTATCCATTTCCTTCTCCAGAAGAAGACATATCAGAATTTATAGGAATTCCATCCACAACAATTAAGGCTCCATTTGCTCCTAAATCTACAGAACGATTTCCTCGTAACACAACTTTTGTAGAATTCATTGGACCAGAACTAGCGGAAATAAATTCCATTCCAGCAACTTTACCTTTCATATTATCTACCCAATTGTTAGAACGAGCATTAGTAAAATCATCTCCATCTAATTTTTGTTGAGAATATCCAAGTTGTTTTTCTTCACGTTTTATTCCTAAGGCTGTGACAACAACTTCATTTAATTGATTTGTTTCTTCTTGTAAAGTAATTTTTACTTGAGAAATATCTTTCGGTGTGTATTCAATAAATTTGTGTTGAGATGAATTTACCAATAATGTAGGATGAGCAACACTTACTGAAACAAATTCGAAAAAACCATCTCCATCTGTAAATGTTTTAAAAGATGTTCCCTTGATGATGATTTCTACATCTGCAACTCCTAATCCGTTTTGATCAACGATTTGACCTTTGATTGGATTCTGATCTTGAGAAATTGAATGATAATAATTTGTATGAATGTAAGTTTTAGCATTGGCGTGTAAACTTAAAAATCCACCAAGTAGAAGTAGTGGTAATTTTAATTGTTTCATAGCTGTAAATGTGAAATGTTTATGTGTTAAAAATTTTAACAAAACTAGAACTTCTGTTTATGAAATTGTTTAACTCATTGTTAAGAGATTTTTAAGTAAACATTACTAAAATAGAAGTTTTGATGTTATTTTTACATCCGATTAATGGTTTATTGATTTTTATTTAACATGAATAAATTGTAAAATATTTTATTTAAAAAAGCCACTTCTTTTGAAGTGGCTTTTCAAGATGTATATAAAACGGTTATTTGATAACTTCGAAAGAAGATTTTTCTGTAAAAGTATTTCCGTACAAATCGGTTGCTCGAACTTCAATTTGATAAGCTCCCGCTTTTAGTTTATTCGGTAAACGAACTGACCAAATATGTTTCGAAATTTCTGGAGCAGAAGGTCTGTTTCCAATATTTGTAATTTCTGCATTATCAATTTTCATGATAGTTTCCATATAATTGTAATCAACTGTTGGATCCCAATTCATCTCTTTCCACTCACCGTTATTTACGCGATATTCAACTTTATTTGATTCATGTCCCATAAAGAAATTAGCATATAAAAAAGCACGATTGCGTTTACCTTCTTTTACTTTTTTTGTGTGGTACAAGTCGATTTGTTTTTCTTTTGGTGAATTCGCAACTTTATAATCAAATTTATATTGATTACCATCTACATGCAAAAAGGCATAACCTTTTGGTGTACCATCGCGCATCGTAGAAGCCGGAACTCCTTTAGCGTCTTTTGGTCCAGAATACCAATCACCAGAAGTTGTTCCAACATTGTACTCGTGATGAGGTTTTTGTTGTTGCCAACCATCTTGATTTGCATAAAAAATCTGTTCTTGGAAATGTGTATGAGCAGACATCGAAACTGTATTTGAATAATCTTTTAACAATTCGAATAATTGATTTCTATCTTCTGGACGTGTGTCACGCAACGGAATATGAAATGCTAAAACAATTAAATGATCTTTTGGAACAAATTTTAAATCATTTTTGATAAACTCTAATTGATCAGGACGGAAACCTCCCCAATATCCTTTTCCATCGCGAGGATCTGGATATAAAATATCATCTAAAACAATAAAATGTGCTTTACCGATATTATATGAATAATTATTTGGACCGAAATTTTTCTCGAACGTTTCATCCGAATATTGATCTTCTTTTGCATCATAATTCATATCGTGATTTCCCATAACATTGTACCAAGGTAAACCAACTTTCGAAACAGCTTTTATATAAGATGGATGCAAATTCAAATCATCACCAACCAAATCTCCTAAAGAAAGTCCGAATTCCATACCTTTTATTCCTTTAACATCATCAATTACACCTTTAGAGAAATACTCGATTTCTTCTTCTGTATAAGCTTGAGGATCACCAAAAATTAAAGCCGAAAATTTTTCGTTTTCTTTTGTAGGAATTAAAGCAAAATCAATACTCTTTGGAGTATTTCCAGTTGGAGCAGAACCTGCATATTCTAATTTTGGAGAGCCTTTAGGTTTGTTGATGTAGTAGAATTGTGGCTGATTGAATTCGTTTGTAGGAACTTTATAATTTGTTGGTTTAATGACAAACAAAATAGTTTCCTTATCAATCTCGATTTGATATTCTCCTTTATCATTTGTCGAAACAACTTGTTTTCCGTTACTAATTTGCACGTTTGCCAAACGTTTTTCTGATTTATCGAATTTATTGTTTTGATTTTTATCTTCAAAAACAATTCCTTTAGCAAGTTGTTGAGCGTTGACAGAAGTATAAAAACTTCCAAATAATACCAGCGATAATACGATTTTTTTCATTGTGTGAATCTCTTGTTTTGTAGATGTTAAAATTCTATATTTTATGCGGGTTTCGGATTAACATAACAATAAGTAAAGATTAAATTTAAGTAAATAAGAATAAAACATTTTTATATTTAATAATGAGGGAATAATTGTCCTTCATTATTAAATCCCTTAATTTTGCAACCGATTGCATTATGTTATGGAAGAGAAATTAAGTATGAGTTCGCGACAAATTTTCATGCAAATTATAGGTTATGTAAGTTTTTCATTTATAGGTTATTTACTGATAGGTTTACCTTTGGCTATTCTACCTATTTTTATTACAAAAACATTAGGTTTTACTGAGCTTGTAGCGGGTATTGTAATTAGTTTGCAATATGTGACAACTTTTATATTGAGAGGTTATGCCGGAAAAATTGTAGATACAAAAGGTCCTAAACCAGCCGTTTTATTGAGTATGAGTTTGTTTATTTTAGCTGGAGTTTTATTATACTTTTGTTACTTCACAAGAAACAATCATTTTTTGTCATTAGCTATTCTTGTACTTGCGAGATTGGTTACTGGTGCAGCAGAAGGAATGGTAGGTGGAAGTCCGATAAACTGGGTAATTTTAAAAATTGGACAACAACATACAGCGAAAGCAATTTCTTATAATGGTGTTGCTAGTTATGGTGCATTGGCAATTGGAGCACCGTTGGGAGTTATCTTAAATCAATATTTTGGACTTGGTTTTATTGGTTTGTTTAGTATTGTTTGTGCGATTATAGGTTATTTTTTAGCTAGAAATAAAGAGAATATATTAACTGCAGTTTCAAAAGTTCCGCAACCATTTATAAGTGTATTGAAAACAGTTGCTCCTTTTGGAATTTGTTTAGCACTTGCGGGTATTGGATTTGGTGGAATTTCCAATTTTATAACACTTTACTACGACTTTTATAGTTGGTCGAATGCAGCTTTATGTTTAAGTGTTTTCAGCTTGTTATTTATCGTAAGACGATTATTTTTTAATAGCTCAATTAATACATTAGGAGGATTAAAAGTTGGAATTATTTGCATGATAGTCGAAACGATAGGTTTATTAATTCTTTTTAGTGCTCCGAATTCTTTTATCGCTCTTATTGGTGCAGGTATTACAGGAATTGGTTTTTCATTGGTTTTTCCTGCGATGGGAGTAGAGGCAGTTGCTTTGGTTTCGGATAATAGCAAAGGAGCTGCTTTAGCTGCGTACGGCTTGTTTATTGATATTTCATTGGGAATTACAGGTCCTCTAATTGGTGGTGTAATCAGTTTGTTTGGAATGTCAAACTTATTTGGTTTTTGTAGTTTGTTTGTGTTTATAGGATTATTGTATAGTTATTATTTACAAACAAAAAAAAATCGTTCAGAATTTAATAATTCCGAACGATAATATGAAAACATCTAATTTTAGATTCTTTTACGTAGTAAATTTTACCTGTTCTAACATAATTTTTTAGCACTTGTTCTAACTCTTTTTCTAGTTTAGAATCAGGTCTAATTTTATGATTAAACCTAACATAAGAAATATCAAAAGCAGCACCAAAATTATGTGAACTATCATTAGAAGAAGCATTTTTATTAATTCCTCTCAAACGATTTTGATCATGTAGCGTTCGTGTCATTGATGTAACAACGAAAAAATTTTGACCTGTTGTTTTTACAAAATCTCTTGCAATACTTGTCAAAATCTCTCGACCTTTTGGAATAAGATACGAATGACTATGTGTTAAATCACCAACTCGCCAACCATAACCACGTTGTTTTATTTTAACCAATTTACCTTGATTGATGTATTTGTTCAACTTTTTATCACCATCAATTAGCTCAAGTTTATGAGATTTTGCGGCATTCAAATGCTGAACATATTCTTTAGAAGGCTCTATAACAACTCGCGATTGAGCGTAACCGAGTAAAGAAGAGCAAATAAAAAAAGTTGTTAAAAATTGTTTCATGATTCAATTCTCTTCTGCAAAAATAGAAAAGAACTTTTATATATTACATTGTTGTTGATTTAAATTGATCGGGATTACGAACCGTTACATGAAAACAGTGTTGTCTATATTCTTTGATATAGTAAATTTTACCGTCTTCTTGCAATTGTTTTAAAATCGCTTCTAAATTATCACGATGAGTTTTGCTATACGTATATTTATTATTGAATTTTGTATACGACAAATCAAAAGAAGCACCATAGTTATGAGAACTTTCGCCTTTTGTTGCATTGCTATTTACTCGTCTTAAACTTGCTTGACTTTCTTCAGAACGGGTAAGCGAAGTTACAGTAATTGTAGCATTGTTTTCGTCCAGAAATTTTGAAGCAATTCGTTCCAACACAGTTTTTGCTCTGTTATTTAAGAATGCTTTACTGTGTGTTAATTTCTCAATTGTGTACCCATTTCCTTCTTCAGGAATTGCAACTAATTTTTTTGTAGCAACTAAACCTTCAATATCATCAAAACTCTTCACGATTGGAACGTTGAATGATTCTGCGGCCATTAAATGATCGTCATAAGTTATTTTTTTTGTAGAGATAGAAGTGGATGAAGAGGCAGAATTTTCTGCTAAAATGTAACTTTCTTGACTTTGAGCTGAAATAAATATTCCGCTAAAAAGACAAGAAAGGGCAATTAATTTTTTCATGTTTTAAATTATTCGCGACAAAATTAGAAGTTACAATTTAATAAAGACTTGTTAAAAATTATAATATTTAGGTAAATTTTTTTTAAAATTTTCTTAAATCTGTTCTCAAAATAGCATTGTTAGATAGATTGATAGAAATTTAAATTTCATCACATTTGAAACATAAAATATTCTTAAATATAAATTCTAATAGATTAAATCCTACTAAATTCGCTATTTTTGTAATTATTATTCATTTTTATTTTTAGACCTATTTATAAAATGGCAAAAGTTAAAGTTGGAATGGTACAAATGACTTGTACTAATAACAAACAAGAAAATTTAAACAAAGCAATAGAGCAAGTAAAAGTAGCAGCTGCAAAAGGCGCTCAAATTGTGTGTTTGCAAGAATTGTTTACCTCATTATATTTCTGTGATGTAGAAGATTACGACAACTTCGATTTAGCAGAATCAATTCCTGGACCATCAACAGATGCGTTATCAGTTGTAGCAAAAGAATTAGGAGTTGTAATTATTGCTTCTTTATTTGAGAAACGTGCGCAAGGTTTATACCACAATACAACAGCTATTTTAGATGCTGATGGACAATATTTAGGAAAATATCGTAAAATGCATATCCCAGATGATCCTGCGTTTTATGAAAAATTCTATTTTACTCCAGGGGATTTAGGTTACAAAGTTTTTGATACTAAATTTGGAAAAATTGGTGTATTAATTTGTTGGGATCAATGGTATCCAGAAGCCTCTCGTATTACAGCATTGATGGGTGCGGAAATTTTATTTTATCCTACTGCGATTGGTTGGGATACGACGCAAGACGAAGAAACAAATCAAGATCAATACAATGCTTGGCAAACAATTCAGCGTTCACATGCGGTTGCGAATGGAGTTCCGGTTATTTCTGTAAATCGTGTTGGTTTTGAGCAAGATGGAGCAATGAAGTTCTGGGGAGGCTCTTTTGCGACAAATGCGCAGGGAAAATTGTTGTACTTAGCAACGCATGATAAAGAGGAAACAGAAGTGGTTGAATTGGATTTGAACGAATCTGATTTCTTCCGTAAACACTGGCCTTTCTTAAGAGATCGCCGCATCGATTCTTATCAACCAATTACAAAACGTTTTATAGACGAGGATTAATGAAGAAATTATTTTCACTTATAGCATTGATAGGAAGTTTTGCATTTGGTCAAATAAAACCAATTCAGATTGATCCGATTAATAACAATTTATTTGTTTATCAAACATTCAATTCGTTTAATGGAGTTGAGTATAATGCAAATGGAATGTATTTGGTAACGAATAAAGGAATCGTTTTGTTTGATGTTCCTTGGCAGAAATCGCAATATCAAGAATTAAATGATATGTTGCAAGAAAAGTATAATTTGCCAGTTATCGCTGTGTTTGCAACACATTCGCATGATGATAGAGCAGGAGATTTAAGTTTTTATAATGATTTGAATATTCCTACTTATGCAACTTCTTTAACCAATTCTAAATTAAAAAAAGAAGGAAAAGCAACTTCTAAATTTGAGATTGAATTAGGTAAAACATACAAATTTGGTAATGAAAAGTTTGTTGTTGAATATTTTGGAGAAGGACATACTTCTGATAATGTTGTGGTTTGGTTTCCGAAATATAAAGTGTTGAATGGGGGTTGTTTGATAAAAGGTGCTGACGCTATAAATTTAGGTTACACAGGCGAAGCTAATGTTATTGAATGGCCAAAAACAATACAGAAATTAGTTGTAAAACATCCAACGATTAAACAAGTTATTTCTGGTCATGATAATTGGAAAGCTACTGGACATATCGAAAATACGTTTAAACTTTTAGAAAAGAAATAAAATTGAACACTATAGATACATCAAAATTTCCAAAAGATTTAGGATATAGATTTCCTGCTGAATGGGAAGAACACGAAGCAACTTGGTTGTCTTGGCCGCACAAAGAAGAATCTTGGCCAGATCGTATTCATTTAATTTATCCAGCTTATGCTGAATTTATTGCTGAATTATCGAAAGGTGAAAAAGTTCGCATTAATGTAAAAGATGAAGAAATGAAAATTTTTGCTTTGTCTTTTATCGAAAAAACGGATGCAAATTTGTCACAAGTTGAGTTCTATTTTAACGAAACAAACGATGCTTGGTGTCGAGATCATGGTCCTGCATTTTTGTTGAATAAAAATAATCTTGATAACCCAAAAGTTATTGTAGATTGGGGATTCAATGCGTGGGGAGGAAAATATCCACCTTTCGAAAATGATGATGTTGTGCCAACAAGAATTGGTGCAGAATTTAATCTTCCTGTTTTTCATCCTGGAATTATTATGGAAGGAGGTTCAGTCGAATTCAATGGAAAAGATACGTTGATGACATCAAAATCTTGTTTATTGAATGAAAATCGTAATCCAGATTATTCGCAAGAACAAATCGAAGAATTTTTAAGAAATTATTACGGAGTTTCGCAAATTCTATGGGTAGAAGACGGAATTGTTGGTGATGATACGGATGGACACATTGATGATACAATTCGTTTTGTAAATGAAGATACAGTTTTGACGGTTGTTGAAACAGATGAATCGGATGATAACTACGAATTGTTGCAAGTGAATCTTCGCCAATTGCAAGAAATGAAATTACGAGATGGACGTCCATTAAACATTATTGAATTGCCAATGCCGGATGCGGTTTATTGCGAAGGTGAGCGTTTACCTGCTTCTTATGCGAATTTTTATATTGCGAATAAATCTGTCATTGTACCAACTTATCGTTGTGCAAAAGATGCAATTGCTTTGGATATTATTCAGAAATGTTTCCCCGATCGTAAAGTTGTAGGAATAGATTCTACAGATATTATTTGGGGACTAGGATCTTTCCATTGTTTGAGTCAACAAGAACCTAAGATATAGGTTTTGTCAAAATATAAAGAACAAAAAAGCTGAGTAGGTTGCTCAGCTTTTTTAATTTTAAACAAATGCGCTAAATCCTGTGATAGATCGACCTACAATAAGCGAATTGATTTCTTTTGTGCCTTCGTAGCTGTAAATGGCTTCGGAGTCGGCAACAAAACGAGCGACGTCATGCTCTAATAATATTCCATTTCCACCCATTACTTCTCGTGCTCGTGAAACGACATCTCGTGTTCTCATTGTACAAAAGACTTTAGCTAAAGATGCGTGTTCATCTAGTAAAATTCCCTCGTCTTGCATTTCAGATAAGCGAAAAACTAAAGTTTGCATTGCTGTTAAATTAGATAACATTTCGACCAAATGTCCTTGTATCATTTGAAAAGAAGCAATTGCTTTTCCAAATTGTTTTCGATTTCGAGTATAATCTAAGGCGCTTTCATATGCTCCACGAGCACATCCAGTTGCCATCCAAGCAACTCCAGCTCTCGTCATTCGCAATACTTTTGCCGTGTCTTTAAATGAATTAGCATTTTGTAAACGATTTTCTTCTGTAATTAAACAATCTTTCAGAGTAATCAAGCCATTCTGAACAATTCGTAAAGCCATTTTTCCTTTGATTTTTTCTACAGAAAAACCAGGATTATCTTTTTCTACAATAAAACCTTTTACTTCTCCATCATCCAAATCTCTTGCCCAAATAATCACTAAATCTGCAAAAGTCGCATTACCAATCCATTTCTTTTGGCCATTTAAAATCCAACCTTCTTTTGTTTTTTTACATGTTGTGGTCAAACCTCCTGCTGCACCAGAACCAACTTCGGGTTCAGTTAGTCCAAAAGCGCCAATTTTATCAAATTTTTGCATTTGTGGTAACCATTTTGCTTTTTGTTCTTCCGATCCGCACATATAAATTGATCCCATTGATAGACCAGATTGTACGCCAAAAAAAGTAGCGGTTGAAGCATCTACACGAGCCATTTCCATTGCCAAAACGCCTTCCATAATAAAAGGTAAATTTGGACAACCATAACCGTCGTAAGTGACGCCACAAATGTTAAGTTCTTTAAATTTTGGAATTAATTCGAAAGGAAATTGATCACGAAGCCAATAATCATTAACGATTGGTTTAACTTCTTTTTCCATAAAAGCTCTCACTTTTAGCTGTAATTTGCGTTGTTCTGGAGTTAAAGTGTGAAAAACATCGTAGAAATCACCTTCAATTGGAGGAAGTTCTTTGTGTTTTTTATTTGGATTTAACATTTTCATCATTCCTTGAAGTTGTTTATCATCAAGTTTCGAAAAGTTTTCCATTAAAAGAGGTAAATCTACTTTTTGAGAAATTTTATTTAATTGCTCTAAATTAACAGATTTTAGTAGATGGACGATATTTTTTAAATTAGAAAATGCTCCTGACATATTTTGTGGTTTTTTAACCAAAAAATTATCAAAGAGCATTCCTAAAATATTGTATTGTAAGAAAAAATTAAGCTTTACCTAATTTTATTTTCAAATTGTCTAACATTGTAGTTGTCATTTTATCGATATCAAATTTTGGTTCAAATCCCCAATCTGCTTTTGCAACAGAATCATCGATAGAAGAAGGCCAAGTATCAGCAATAGCTTGACGGAAATCTGGCGCATAATCGATTGTGAAATTTGGAATATGTTTTTTGATTTCTGCCGCTAAATCTTCTGGAGCAAAACTTAAACCTCCTAAATTATAAGATTTAAATTCGCCTAATTGTTTTGGATCAGCAGACATTAATTCAACAATTGCATTTATCGCATCATCCATATACAACATTGGTAAATAAGTTCCTTCTTTCAAGAAAGAAGTATATTTTCCATCCTCGATTGCTTTGTAATAAATGTCAACAGCATAATCTGTAGTTCCACCTCCAGCAGGAGTTTTCCAAGAAATAAGACCAGGGAAACGAATAGAACGAACGTCTACATTATGATTTTGTTGGTACCATTTGCACCAGTATTCTCCTGATAATTTAGAAATACCATAAACTGTAGAAGGAGTCTGAATTGTATTTTGTGGTGTATTGTTTTTTGGTGTATCTGGACCAAAAACGCCAATAGAAGAAGGCCAAAAGATTTTATCGATTACTTTATCTTTCGCTAATTCTAGGAAAGTAAGCAAAGTGTCCATGTTTAATTTCCAACCAAACATTGGATTTTTTTCAGCTGTACCAGAAAGTAGAGCAGCTAAATGATAAACAGTTTTAATATTGTGTTTTGCAATGACTTCTTTTATTCGATCAGCATCAATTACGTCAATTACTTCGTAAATTCCATCGTAATCAACATCTTTAGGATCACGTATATCAGAAATAATTACATTATTTTTTCCATGAATGGTTTTTAATTTCTCAGCCAATTCAGAACCAATTTGTCCTAAAGCACCGGTGATCAAAATAGTATCGGTTTCCATTTTAAAAAGTTACTTTTGTTTGGTGTCAAATTTAAAAATTTTCTATTGAATTTGGATATAACAAAATAATATTTAGATATTAATACTTAATTCGACTTATTAATGTTAAAAAAGTATATTTACGAAGTTGTTTATAGAATATTATTCTGTTTTATAAGCTTTCTTTTGAAAAATAAATTTGCAGAATAGGGTGTTTTTAATTTAAAATCTTCAAATTGTTCTATTTTATCATCAAAAAGTGTTGAAAATTGAATGAATAATTAATACTTTATTTAGTAAATTTGTAACAAACATCGTATTAATTTCGACAAATCGAATCAAAAATACTTAGTAGAAATATGAAAAAACAACTATTTGTTGCTGCATTTGCATGTACCTCTGTTTTAGCAATTGCGCAAGAATCATATCAGGCTTTTAATCCAAACTATATGGATAAGTCGGTTCGTCCACAAGATGATTTATATAATTATGTAAATGGTAATTGGATGAAAATTACAGAAATTCCTTCTGATAGAGCTAGATGGGGAAGCTTTGATGAGTTGAGAGAGAATACGGATAAGGTGACTTTACAATTGGTAAAAGATCTTATTAAAACGAAACATGCTAAAGGAACAAGTGAGCAAAAAATTGCGGATTTGTATGATGCGTATATGAATGTTGATGCGCGTAACAAAACGGCTTTAGCACCATTACAAAAATATTTTAAGCAGATTGATGCAATCAAAGATATGAAAGGTTTACAAGATTATTTAATCGATGTAGCTGCTATCGGAGAGAATCCTTTTTATGGTGCTTATGTTTATACTGACCTTAAAAATAGTAAACAAAATGCTGTTTATTTAGGAGATATTGACTTGACTTTAGGTAAAACTTATTACCAAAAAGAAGATGCTAAAAATACTGAAACTTTAGCTAATTTGAACAAGTTTATCGATCAATTGATGCCTTATACAGGTTCTAAAACACGTGATTTGAAAGGTCCAAAAATTGTGGCTTTCGAAAAAATGATTGCGAAATACATCAAAACTGTTGAAGAAGATCGTGATCCAAATAAATCATACAATCCTGTAAAATTATCAGAAGTTAAGAATTTAACGAAAAATGTTGATATTGAGCGTTATGTAAAAGCTTTAGGAATTAATCCAGAAACGGTAATTATCGGTGAATTAGATTATTATAAAAATTTAGATAAAATCTTAAATCAAGAGAATTTACCTTTGATTAAGGATTATTTACGTTTTAAATTAATCAATTCTTATGCAAGTTATTCAACATCTGAATTAGATAAAATTAATTTCGAATTTTACGGAAAAACTTTATCTGGTCAAAAAGAGCAACGTCCATTAGAAAAAAGAGGTTTAGCGTTTGTAAATGGCGCGACAGGAGAATTATTAGGACAAATTTATGTGAAAGATAATTTTCCACCAGAGGCAAAAGCAAAAGCTGAAGAATTAATCAGTTATTTATTCAAATCTTTTGACAAACACATCAAAGAATTAGATTGGATGTCTGACGCAACTAAAACGAAAGCATTAGAAAAATTAAACAAGTTTACTGTAAAAATTGGTTACCCTGATAAATGGAAAGATTATTCTGGATTACAAGTAAAATCTTTGGCAGATGGAGGAAACTTAATTGAAGATGTAATGGCAATTAGCAAATGGCGTCAAGCAGAAAACTTGAAAGATTTTGGAAAACCAGTTGACAAAACTCGTTGGGGAATGTCGCCACAAACTGTAAATGCATATTTTAATCCAACTAATAACGAAATTGTTTTCCCAGCAGCAATTTTACAACCACCTTTCTATGATTATAGAGCGGATGCAGCTGTAAACTTTGGTGGAATTGGAGCAGTTATCGGTCACGAAATTTCTCACGGATTCGATGATTCGGGAGCTAAATTTGACGGTGATGGTAACTTAGTAAACTGGTGGACACCACAAGACGAAGAGAAATTTGCAAAAGCTACAAAAGCTTTGGCAACGCAATATGATGGTTATGAACCAGTAGCAGGAACACACGTTAATGGTACATTTACATCAGGAGAAAATATTGGAGATTTAGGAGGAGCTTCTGTTGCTTTTGATGCATTACAAATGTATTTGAAAGATAAAGGAACTTACGGAAATATAGATGGATATACTCCGCAACAACGTTTCTTCTTATCTTGGGCAACTATTTGGAGAACAAAAGCGACTGATGAAGCTTTAGTAAATCAAGTGAAAACAGATCCACATTCGCCTGGATATTACCGTTCTTTTGGACCAATCGTTAATATTGATGCGTTCCATGATGCGTTTAAAACAAAACCAGGAGATAAATTGTACAAAGCACCAAAAGACCGTATTAGAATTTGGTAAGATGCTTGGCAAAATTATTGATTGGATAAAAAATAGAAATAGAATTATTAAAATGACAACAGTTGAAGCAATAAACAATGCTAATGTAACATTAGTAGATGTTCGTGAGCCTTTTGAATTGGATACAGATGGATTTGTTCCAAATGCGATTAATATTCCATTAGGAGAAGTTCCTACAAGAGTAGAGGAGTTTAAAGAAATGTCAAGACCTATTGTAGTTTTTTGTAGAAGTGGTAACCGTTCTGGTCAAGCTGCACAATATTTACAAGCACAAGGTGTAGACGAAATTTTTAATGGAGGAGGTTTTCAGGATGTCTTAGATGTTTTGGAGAAATAATTCGTAATTAATTATTATTCATAAAAAACCGATAAATTTTTATTTGTCGGTTTTTTTATATATTATTGTATTTTAAATAGATATTCGTTTAAGTTAAGATTATTTTAAAAATTTTTTTAAAAAAAATAAAAAAATGAGTGACCAAATAGCTCTACTTGGTTATATTCTTTTACATATAATTTTTGTGTCAATATGTGCAACGAAAGATAAAAGAAGAAAGAAAAAATTATTCGGTGATGGATGATTTGGTTGATAACTATAATGACGAAATTATTGATGACAAAGAAATTTTTGAATTAAAATCGAAAAACTAATGCGGTCCCTAAAGGAGTTGGATGTAGAAGAGAAATCTATATTACTGATGAAATATCAAGATGAATTTTCAATCAAAGAAATTTCAGAAACTTTAGAGATTGGTGAAAGTGCAACTAAGATGAGATTGAATCGAGCAAAAAATCGTTTATTAAAAATTTATAAGGCATTGTAAAATGGAAAACCCTTTTAAGACTATGCTAGCCAATGAGAAGCTTCCAGAAACAATAAAGCAAAAAGTTATGGATGATGTTGCTTTAATAAAATTATCGTTGGAAGTAGCCGATTTGTTTTCAGTAAAATATCCAAGCACAACTGGAAATTTCTTCGGAATCGGAAAAAAATCAACTAACAAACCGAACAAAAAAGATAAAGAAGGTTAACTATAAATAGATAATATAAACCGGTAGTGCATTTGTATTAGATTGTATATAAAAGTTGTACAACCTAATACAAATGCACTACCGGTTAGTAATATCATTTTTTATATCATTTTGATATTTACAATTATTACTTCATTAAATCAAGCTGGAGTTAATACAGATTTAATTACGAATAATTTATTCTTAATCTTAGGATCGGTGTTCTTGACATTGGCAATTGCGTTTGGATTAGGATCAAAAGACGTTATTTACAGATTATTATTGTCTTTTTATACCAATAGAAATTTTGAAATTGGACAAAGAATTATCATCGAAGATGATGTACAAGGTGTGATAATTGCTATTAACAATATATGTATGACAATACAAACTGCGGACGAAAAAGTAGTTTATCCGATTAAAATAATAACAAATAAAAAAATACGAATTATAGAAGATTAATCTTGCCTACCTAAACCTATTTTAATAATTATTAACTAACCTATGATTAATTATTGAAACAAGCCGACTTTTAACCTATTAACCAACAATTGTGAAAGCTAGTCTTTTACAACAAACAAACCTATTTGATTTAGTAGAAAATTAAAACATCACTTTCTATTATCTATCTAAATCAAACTAAACCAAATTTTTAAAAAGTGACCGAATTAACCAATCGGTCACTTTTATTTTTGTACAAAGTTTAATATTTCATTTAATAGTTGTACATTTGCACCTCATTACATAATAATTATTAAATAATATTGGCATGTACTTAACATCAGAAGTAAAAAGCGAATTATTCGCAAAGCATGGTAAATCTGCTACAGATACAGGATCTGCAGAAGGGCAAATCGCATTATTCACTTACAGAATTAACCACTTAACTGGTCACTTGAAAAAAAATCACAAAGATTTTAATACAGAAAGATCATTAGTTATGTTAGTTGGTAAGCGTAAAGCGTTATTAAACTACTTAAAGAAAAAAGATATCACAAGATACCGTGCGATTATCGCTGAATTAGGATTACGTAAGTAATTTTAAACACAATATAAAAGGGCAATTACGTAGAAATTGCCTTTTTTTTTGTTATAAATTAAAATAAGATATTTATCTTTATATAATGCAGTTAAAGCAAACGGCTTTAACTTTAGACGAATTAAATACTAAGAAGACGAATGATTCCACAGGCGATCACAGAAAAAATTACTCTTTCAGACGGAAGAGAAATTACAATCGAAACAGGGAAATTAGCAAAACAAGCTGACGGATCTGTGGTTGTACGCATGGGCGACACCATGTTATTAGCTACAGTTGTAGCAAACAAAGAAGCAAATCCAGGTGTAGATTTTTTACCTTTAACAGTAGATTATAGAGAAAAATTTTACGCTGCAGGACGCATCCCAGGAAATTTCTTCAGAAGAGAAGCAAAACCATCAGACGATGAAGTATTAACAATGCGTCTTGTAGACCGTGTTTTACGTCCAATGTTTCCAGAAGACTTCCATGCTGAGGTTCAGGTTATGATCTCACTTATTTCTTACGATAAAAATGTAATGCCAGAAGCTTTAGCTGGTTTAGCTGCATCAGCAGCCATTGCAATTACAGATATTCCTTTCACATTAATTTCAGAAGCTCGCGTTATTCGTTTAAATGGTGAGTTAATGATTAATCCTTCAAAAGAACAGTTAGATCAAGCTGATATCGACATTATGGTTGGTGCTTCTAAAGATTCTGTTGTAATGGTAGAAGGGGAGATGAGCGAAATTTCTGAACGTGAAATGTTAGACGCAATTGAATTTGCTCATGCTGAGATTAAAAAACAAATTGAAGCACAAGAAAGTTTAGCAGCGAAAGTAGGTAAATCTTTACCAAAACGTGAATATAGCCATGAAACACACGACGAAGAAATTCGCGAAAAAGTATGGGCTTATGGATATGATAAATTTTATGATATCGCTAAACATCCATCTGATAAACACGAAAGAGGTGATAAATTTGCTCAAGTTGAAGCAGATTTCTTAGCTCAATACGAAGGAGATGAAGAAGAGTTAGCTCGTGTAACTCCTTTTGCTCACATTTACTTCCACGATGTACAAAAAGAAGCTGTACGTCAATTAATCTTAAACGAAGGAATTCGTTTAGACGGACGTGATCCAAAAACGATTCGTCCAATTTGGACAGAAGTTGATTATTTACCATCAACTCATGGTTCTGCAATCTTCACACGTGGAGAAACTCAAGCATTAGCTACAGTAACTTTAGGTTCTTCTAAAGATGCTAATATGGTTGATGGAGTTGTAACAAACTTCGACGAAAAATTCTTTTTACACTATAATTTCCCTCCATTCTCAACAGGTGAAGCTCGTCCATTAAGAGGAACTTCTCGTCGTGAAGTTGGTCACGGAAACTTAGCACAACGTGCTTTAGCGCAAATGTTACCAGACGATTGTCCTTATACAGTTCGTATCGTTTCTGAAGTATTAGAATCTAACGGTTCTTCTTCTATGGCAACAGTTTGTGCAGGAACATTAGCAATTATGGATTCAGGTTTACAAATGAAAAAACCAGTTTCAGGTATTGCAATGGGATTAATCACAGATACTAAATCAGGTAAATTTACAGTATTGTCTGATATCTTAGGAGATGAAGATCACTTAGGAGATATGGACTTTAAAGTAACAGGAACTGCAGACGGTATCACAGCTTGTCAAATGGATATTAAAGTACAAGGTTTATCTATGGAAATCATGGAAACAGCTTTGTTACAAGCAAAAGAAGGTCGTGAGCACATTTTAGGTAAATTATTAGAAACTTTACCAGCGCCTCGTCCACAATTGAAACCAAATGCACCAAAAGTTGTTGTAATTGAAATTCCTAAAGAATTCATTGGAGCAGTAATCGGACCTGGAGGAAAAGTAATTCAAGAAATGCAAAAAGAAACTGAAACAGTTATTGCAATTACTGAGTTAGAGACAACAGGACGTGTAGAAATCAATGGTGTGATTCAAGAAAACATCGATCGTGTTGTAGAAAGAATCAAACAAATTGCTTTCGTTCCAGAAGTTGGTGAAACATATCATTCAGTTGTAAAATCTATCAAACCATTTGGAGCGTTTGTAGAGATTGCAAAAGGAGTTGAAGGTTTAGTTCACATTTCTGAATTAGAGCACAGACGTCTTGAAAAAGTTGAAGATTCTGTAAACATCGGTGATAAAATTGATGTTAAATTCTTAGGTTACGATGATAAAAAGAAAATGAAATTATCTCGTAAAGCTTTGTTGCCAAAACCAGAGAGAACAGAAAAACCTGCTAAACCAGCAGAGAAAAAAGAGGATAAACCTCAAGATAATAAAGAAGCTTAATTAAGTTTTGATATAAAGTAAAAAGTCCGAGATTTTCTCGGACTTTTTTTGTTACATAAATTCTAAATCTGTCTTTTTAAGATGTTTGATTTTATCATTTTTGTTTAAAATACTATTTAGTTCATTAATAAAATTGATTAATTCATTATAATCTTTTTTATTTGATAAATAATTATTTTCTTCAAAGGCAGAAGTTAGAACAAAATGTCTATTGATAGTTTTATCACTAATAATAATATTTTTTCTTAGATTGGGTAGTGTAACAATTACTTCATGACCTGTTTGATAAATAGAGTCTAATTTAAAAATATTTTTATCTCTAATTAAGGAAATTATATTTTCTTTTTCTTTTTGGTCAAGAACGTTTTTTATTACAATAGTATCTTCAATATAATATTGCTCGAATTGATTTTTTTCAAAATTATATTTTCTAATTTCATCTATATATTCAAATGATAAATTAGTTTCATCAAAAAAATATTCAGGTTTTGATTTAGTTTGATTATTCAAAATAATAATGAAACCAACCATTCCAATAAAACCAATTAGGAAGTAAAGTAGATTAATGATTTTAATTTTTACTTTCACGATTCAAATTTTGTGTTAATTAAATAAAAATAATCGTTTTTTAACAATAAAACCTCAGTAAAACTTTATTAAATACTTAAAGATTAGGAGAACTTCAAAGAATCAATTATTTTAGCATTTCGTAAAATTGAAGACAAACAAATAATGAAAAAATTTTTATTATCCACGCTTTTAGTGGTTATGCTTTTTCCTTTTAAAGTGAAAGCTGACGAAGGAATGTGGTTTTTGATGTTCATCGAACGTCTGAATCACCGTGATATGCAAAAACAAGGTTTACAATTAACTTCAGAAGAAATTTATAGTATCAACAATAACTCTTTAAAAGATGCTATTGTACAATTTGGTGGTGGATGTACTGCTGAAATGGTTTCTGGTCAAGGTTTAGTTTTGACAAATCACCACTGTGGTTATGGTGCTATTGCTGAATTATCTGCTCCAGAACATGATTACTTAAAAGATGGTTTTTGGGCAAAAGACAAAGCTGCTGAGTTAAAACCAAAAAGCTTAAAAGTACGTTTCTTCGTTCGCATGGATGATGTTTCTAAACGTATTTTAGGGGTTGTAAATGATAAAATGTCTGAGTTAGATCGTGAAAAAGCGATTAACCAAGAGATTGCAAAAATTGAAAAAGAGAACAGTGAAAACGGAAAATATGTTGTTTCTGTTCGTTCATTCTTTCAAGGAAATGAATATTACTATTTTGTTTACCAAGACTATGAAGATGTACGTTTAGTAGGAACACCTCCAAGTTCTATTGGAAAATATGGTGGAGATACAGATAACTGGGAATGGCCACGTCACACAGGAGATTTCTCTATGTTCCGCGTATATGGTGACAAAGATGGAAATCCTGCAGCTTATTCTACAAGCAATGTTCCGTTGCAACCAAAACATCATTTACCAGTTTCTTTAAAAGGATATCAACCAAATGATTTCGCTATGATTTTAGGTTACCCAGGTCGTACAAATCGTTGGATGCCAGCGCAAGGTGTTGCTCAAAATGTAGAGTACGCTTATCCTGCTTGGGTTGAAGCTTCTAAAGTTACAATGGATCAAATGAAAAAATATATGGAGCAAAATCAAAAAGTAAATATTGATTATGCTTCTAAATATGCTGGAGTTGCGAACTATTGGAAAAATCGTGATGGAATGATCGAAGCTTTAAAACTTCACGGAACTGTTGCGAAGAAAACAAAAGAAGAAGAAAAATTCAATAAATGGGCTCAAAAAGGAGCAAACAAAGCCGAATATGGTGATGTTGTTTCGAATTTGAATAATTATTATGCGAAAACAAATTTAGATGCTCGTCATAACAATTACATCAACATTTTATTGCGTTACTCAACTTTAGCAAGTGCGCCATATTCTATTGGAAAAGCATTAGAAAACTATGCAGCAGCGAATGATGCAAAACGTGATGAAATGCGTCCGAAAATTCAGAATGCAATCAATGCTTATTACGAAAAAATGTATTTACCTTTAGAAAAAGATTTATTGGCTGCTCAATTAAATCTGTATGCTTCTAAAGCGAGCGAAGCTGGTTTAGCGCCTTATGTTGCTGATTTAGCGAAACAAAATAACAAGAACTTTACAGCTTATGTAAATGATGCTGTTGAAAGAAGTTTTTTCGCTGATCAAAAACAAGTTGAGAATTTCTTAATTTCTCCAGATGTAGAAGTCTTGAAAAAAGATCCTTTATATGTTTTGTCAAATGCTTTAGTAGAAAGAGCTTCTAAGCAAACTGATGAACAAGCAAAATTGAATGATGTTTATTCTAAAAACTTCCGTTTATTGGTAAAAGGTTTACGTGAGTCTAAAATTGGAAATATCTTATATCCAGACGCAAATTCTACGTTACGTTTAACTTACGGTTCTATTCAAAATTTACCAAAAAGTACAAATCCAAAACGTCAACCAGATGTTGCTTCTAACTATTTCACAACATTAGAAGGTACAGTTGCAAAACACATTGCAGGTGACGAAGAATTCGAAAATCCACAACGTTTATTAGATTTAGCGAAAGCAAAAGATTATGGACAATATGGAGATAAAGATGGATATTTACACGTAAATTTCTTATCAAACAATGATATTACAGGAGGTAACTCTGGTTCTCCAGTAATGAATGGTAAAGGTGAATTAATCGGTATTGCATTCGACGGAAACATTGAAGCAATGGCTGGTGACGTTATCTTCGATCCTAAATTACAACGTACGATATCTGTAGATATTCGTTACGTTTTATGGGTTGTTGATAAATTTGCTGGAGCAAAACACATCGTTGATGAAATGACAATTGTAAAATAAGATTTGAATCATAATAATTTTTAAGGCTTCCTATTTTGGAAGCCTTTTTTTGTAGAGAGAATCTAAACGAATTACCTTTGTAAAAAATAAAAGTAAATGAAAGTTATTCCTCTTTTAGAAGGTGTTTTTCATGTTGATGCAAAAAAAGAGTTTCATTATTTAGGTGATAATATTGAAATAAAGAATCCCACTGATGGATATAATCTTATTGTTCGTCCATTTTTGATACAAATTGGAGATGAAAATATTTTGATTGATTGTGGTTTCGGAACTGAAGTAGATTGTGAACCTATCATTCTAAAAAAATTACGCGTACATAATATTAATCCAAATCAAATTACGAAAGTATTAATTTCGCATTTACATAAAGATCATATCAACGGTATAGGAAGTTGGGTAGGAGAGCAGTTTGTATGTAATTTTCCTGATGCAAAAATCTATATTCAACAACGCGAATATGATTATGCGGTTGCTCAAACAGATAATTCTTATAATTATGAACGTTTAGAAAAGTTAAAATCATTCAAAAATATTGTATGGATGAATGATGATAGTGGAAATATAACGGATAATATCAAATTCGAAGTTACAGGAGGACACGTTCCTTTTCAACAAGTTTTTTGGATCAAAGAAAATGATGAAATTGTATTTTATGGAGCTGACAATCTACCTCAATTAAATTATTTTAAATATCATGCCGCTTTCAAGAATGATGCAGATGGTGTAAAAGCGATGGAAGATCGTTTGCGTTGGGAAGTTGATGCGAAAACAGAACATTGGAAAATACTTTTCTATCACGGAAAAAGAACAGATATAAAACAATTTTAGAAATTATATTATAAATGAAAAGCTTTGTATTTGCAAGGCTTTTTGTATTTGAATTATATTTCAGTTTAACTTCGAGTACCTTTGTTGATTTTAAAATTAATTGACATAAACTATGCTAAAACTCTTAAAAAGATATTAACGTTTTATGATTTGTTTTTTATGGATTTAATAAAAAGGTTTATTGAAAATACATTTATATAAAAAAATCCTCAACATGTGTTGAGGATTTCGTGTATAGTTTTTTACATTTTTTCTTCACTGTATTCACCAAGTAATGCATAATAGCCAAAGAGAGCCATTCCAATAACAATAATTGGTGTAAGGACAAATAGAATAATAATTCCGAATACTAAATCATCTTGCGAACCTGATGATAATTTTGGAATTCCAAATTCCATGATACAAAAGTAGGCTAAAACAAGTGATAATGCGATCCAAACGATTCCTAATATTTTTTTAATTGTTTCCATTTTTAATTAGTTTTTTAGTTAACATTTCTGTCTTTATTACTGATATAAATTGCTCCGATGATAAAACAAACAGCCGCAATTCCGATAGGATACCAAAGACCCTCTAAGTAAAACTGTGGATCTCCGTTGTTTTTGGCATTTGTTACCAAATAAGTAGAAACAGCAGGTAAAAGACCTCCAAAAATTCCGTTTCCTACGTGGTAAGGCAAAGACATTGATGTATATCTAATTTTAACAGGGAACATTTCTACTAAGAACGCAGCAATTGGACCATAAACCATTGTGATAAAAATAATTTGAATCCAGATAAGACCAACTAATTTCCATTTATCACCACTATTAATATGTGTCGATTTTTTAACAATTTCACTTACTTTTCCATCCACAATTTTTGCTTGACCATTTTCTAAATGACGCGTTGTAACTTGTTTGTAAGTTGTACCATCTGTAAATGATTTTTGAATTGTATAAATAGAATCAGATTTTTCGTCAATATTTTTGATTTCAGTTTTTTCAATTGTTTGTGCTGCAATCACTTCCTTGTTTTCAAGATTTGTTGTTTGATACATTGATTCGTAAATTGGTCGATACGAGAATACTGCGACAATCATTCCGATTAACATCACCCATTTTCGACCAACTTTATCACTCAACCATCCAAAGAACACAAAGAAAGGTGTACCAAATAATAAAGCAATTCCTAACAAAGAATCTACTTGATCAGATTCTACATTCATCACCGTTTTCATGTAGCTCATCGAGTAAAACTGACCTGTATACCACACGACTCCTTGTCCCATTACAGCTCCAAAAAGTGCTAATAAAACGAATTTCATGTTGTAACGATTCCCGAAAGATTCTTTCAAAGGATTTTTAGAAGTTGTTCCTTCATCTTTTGCTTTTTTGAAAGCTGGCGATTCATCCATGTTTTTACGAATCAAATATGAGACGTAAACCATCAAAATTGATAAAATAAATGGAACTCGCCATCCCCATAGGTCAAATTGTTCTTCTGATAATAATGTTTTCGTTAATAAAATAACCAATAACGAAACAAATAAACCAACTGTAGCAGTCGTTTGTATCCAAGAAGTCCAATATCCTCTTTCTCCATTTGGTGCGTGTTCTGCTACATATGTTGCAGCACCTCCATATTCGCCTCCAAGTGCTAAACCTTGTAATAAACGTAAGATTAATACTAATAAAGGTGCGATAAACCCGATTGATTCGTAAGATGGAATACATCCGATCAAAAAAGTTGCTCCCCCCATTAATACTAAAGTAGCCATAAACGTATATTTACGACCGATAATATCTCCTAATCGACCAAAGAATAATGCGCCAAATGGACGTACAACAAATCCAGCAGCAAATGTTGCTAAGGTTGATAAAAAGGCTGCTGTAGGATTATCAGCGGGAAAAAATTTAGTAGAAATTACAACAGCTAAACTTCCAAAAATAAAGAAGTCATACCATTCAATTAGCGTTCCCATAGAGGAAGCACCAATTACTTTCCAGATTGTTTTTTTGTTAGCAGTTTCGCTCATAAATAATGTGTTTTTGTGTTAATTCTTGTGTTTTTTTTATAATAATATCATTGCTTGTATTGTTATCATGTCGTCCATGTGTTTTGGTTGATCGAAAGATTTTTGATATTCTACAGAAATTTTAGCATTCTGACCATCAATGTACCAGTTTCCACCTAATTTTAATTCGTTTGCAGGTTTCACTAAACCTTTGAAATCTCTGTAAGAATATCCTACATACGGCTGAATTCTATTACGGAATTTCCCTTCTCCTTCTTTGATGTTTTTAGGAAATAAATACCCGACATGTCCAGAAAACTGATTTCCATCTCCTACAACATTTCCTTGTACATAATTTTCGCCCATGTCCGAATTTTGATATTTCGCATAAGCTGTTATCGAAGAAGATTTTCCGATTGGCGCATCATAAAAAGCATCAACAGCAAGATGAGTTACATTTTCTCCAATCAAATTATCATTTTCTTTTTTGACAATTGCATTACTTTGATTGAAAAATCCTGCTCCAATGTTAAATACTTTTTTAGTTCCTAAATAGGTTCCAACGCGATAAGGTAAAGCATTCGATTCTTGATCTAAGAATTGATAATCAAAATATCCTGAAACCGCATATTTTCCTTCTCCAAGTATCGCTTTTCCTAAATACTTTTCTTGTCCGTTTTCTAAAACTGTCGAAGAGTTTCCATCTAAAGTATTCGTAATAGCATCACTTAATGCTAAACGATAATTCAGTTTTCCAATTCGCCCTTTTGCAAACATTCCCAAATGATTTGAAAATTGATCAGACAAACCAAGTGTAGACCAGTCAGCTCTATTATTATCTAAGGTCAACATATTGATAGAACCTTGACCATTTCCACGAGAAATTCCACCAAAATTGTGAACTCCAGCACCAATTGCTAAATTGTTCGTTACCTTATATTGTAAAAACATTTCATGCAAGAAAAATGATACATCTGTACTTTTTCCCATCGGAGAAAGATTATTGTCATAGATTCCATTTGCACCAAAATGTGTTAAAATCATAAATCGATCATTGATTTGCGAATAAGCAAGAACACGCGCTCGTTTGATAGAAAATCCATCATTGGCGTGTTTTCCTTCGTAATCCTGAAACCAAGTTTGTCCCCAAAGAATAAATCGGACATATTTACTTCCTTCTGGATTTAATTTAACGACCAAACCGCCATCATATTCAGAAGCATATTGAGCCTTCAATTCCGTGGCTCCAAAAATGGATAGTAGAGCAAGTGCAACAAAAATTTTTTTCATTTTTTAATAAATGGTGTTAGTTGTACATTATTTGTGATTTTGTATTGACTTAATTAATAGACTTAAGTTTATCTAAAATAACGTATCGAATAATAATAATGCTTTTTTTGATAAAGAATTTCTTTTTTATTTTATTAGTGTAAATAATACGCTAATATTTTTTTTAATTTCTTAAGAAAATGTCAAGAAAAGTTTTAAGTTGATAATCTGAGATGAATTTATTTCAGAGAATTTATCAAAAAAAGATGCAATAATAGTCTTATTATTTATTAAATCAAGAAATAATTATTGATTAATTGATAAAGAATGGAAGTAATTTATTCTAAAATGTTATGATTTAGTAAAATATAATCTGAAATTATTTATTCTGATTAGAATAGTATAAGTAGAAAGCATAAAAAAGGTTTCGATTTTGTTCGAAACCTTTTTTTTAATTTATTGTAATTCCAAGATAATCTAATAATCCAACACAATTTTCTTTGGAAAACTGCGCACCTTTCAATTGATTATCATTCGGATTTATCGTGAAGTTATAAGCCGTTTTGAAGTTGGCTTGCTTTAAATTGGTCTGATAGAAAATAGCGTGAGCCAAATTGCAGTTCATAAAATAAGCTTGACTAAGATCTGCGAAAGAAAATTCTACATTTTGTAGAGAACAATTGCTAAACTTTGTTTTTTTTAGCGGTAATTCATAAAAAGATGAGTCGTTTAACGTACAATTTTCAAATGAAATGCTTAATCCAAATTTGTTCGAATTTTCGAGATTAAAACCTATCATTTTACAATTCATAAACTCAACTTGCTGAAAACTTGTGTTTTCTAAAGTTACATTACTCAAATTACATTCGATAAATTGACATTGAATAAATTTGATATCGCTTAAATCTAATCCATTCAAATCACAATTTATAAACTCGCAATTCTCGTATTCACCAGATATATTTTGATTTTCTGAGAAATTAATTTGTTCAAATTTTTCTTCGAAATGATAATCCATAAGTTATTTTTTTACGATTAAGTTTCTTAAGGCTAACCAGAAAATCATCACAATCATGTCAATGTAAATAGTAACTTTTAATTGATCGATTTGCGAACAAAGATTTTTTCCTGTTATAGTAGAAATACAAGTGTCAACTCCGTCGGTTTCATATTTTATACTAACCATAGTGTTAATAATCATGTAAAAAACAACAGGAATAATAAGAATAATTATTCCTAAAATAATGTTGTAATATCGTTTTGAGATCATAATTAATCTTCGAATGTAACTTCTATTTCTTGTCCAAATTGTAAGATATAACCATTGTTGTCGTAGATTGCAAACTCGCGCATATCCCATTCAAAGGTCTCAATTTCATATACAACTTCGCAATCATCTTTTACTTGATTCCACAACTCGTCTACGTTGTCTACAACAAAATAAAAAGAACCTGTGAAATTAGCTCGTTCAAAATCTGCTCCTTCATTTGGATAAGCCAACATAATTTCTACATCGTCTTTTTGCAAGCAAGCCCAAATCCAATCTTCATTTTGATCAGCAATCTTAAATCCTAATTTTTTATAGAATTTTGTTGTTTTTTGTAAATCTTTCGTCCAAATTATTGGGCGCAAACTTTTAAAAGCCATGTTATATTATTTTGGATAAAATTACTTCAATTTTTCTTAACTCTCAATTCCATTTTTAATGAAAATTAAGCTATTTATTCATATTATTTTACTGAAAGTTTATTCCATAAAAAACTCCTAACACGTAGGAGTTTCATACTATAAATCAAAATTGATTTATGGATTATATTTTTTGTTTAATGCTTTCAAGATTGCCCAAGTTTCAGCATCTACAACTCCATCGTATTTTTCTGGACGGAAATGCATCTGAAATGCCACAATTGCATTTTTTGTTTGCGCGTCTATCATTCCATTTGTAGGAACGTTGTATCCATATTTCTTAAGATCAGTTTGCACTTGTGTGATAAAAACGGAACTTGTTGTATCCCAAGGATATTGTTGCATAAATACATACTTGTCTGTATCATCGTACCATGCACCAACACCGTAATCTGTATATAATTTTTTCCAAGGGAAAAGTGGACCCGGATCTGGTTTTCTTCCTGGCGCAACATCAGAATGCCCAATTACATTAAAAGGAGAAATATTATAACGTTTTACAATATCTTGTGTCAATTCACCTACTTTTTTGATTTGATAATCTGGATAAGGCGTGTAATTTGGATATGCATCCGTTCCTTTGTTTCCAAGATTAACGATTTCGATACCAATAGAAGAAAAGTTTATATTATCCAATCCTTTCCAACTACTAACACCTGCATGCCATGCACGTTTTGTTTCGTCAACTAAAAGATTAATTGTTTTGTCATCATAATCATTTACCAAATAATGCGCACTTACATCTTTCTGAGTCAATACTTTTAACGATAACTCTGTGTTGATTGCTGTGTAGTGTAACACCAAAAATCGTACACGTTCATCTTGCGAGATAGATGGATAATAATCTGTTGTTACCTTGTACTTGTCGAGTTTTGCAGCTCGAGTCATTTCCGGTTGATCTGTTTTTGAATTGATAATGACTGTGTCACGAATTACTTTTGTAATTGTTTTTGGTGGAACTGTTTTAGTTGCACAACTAGCCAAAATAAAAAAACAAGAAATTGCCGAAAATACTAATCCTTTAAAATTCATTCTTTTAGTTCTAAATAGTCTTTTGAATAGCCAAAATTAAGCCAAATAATTTAATTTTTTTTCTAAAAAGACTTGTTTTGCAATAAAAGTCAATATATATTTGCAACCGCTTTATGAGACTAATCAGTCTTATTTTTAAAAGTTAGGAGAGGTGCCAGAGCGGTAATGGAGCAGATTGCTAATCTGTCATCGGGAAACCGATGCCAGGGTTCGAGTCCCTGTCTCTCCGCTTTTTTAAAGCTAGAAATAAAACACCACTCGGGGTGTAGCGTAGCCCGGTCATCGCGCCTGCTTTGGGAGCAGGAGGTCGCAGGTTCGAATCCTGCCACCCCGACGAATTTTAGTAATAGAATTTTGGATTGGTCCAGTAGCTCAGCTGGATAGAGCAACTGCCTTCTAAGCAGTAGGTCTCAGGTTCGAATCCTGACTGGATCACAATCTAAAGAAAACCCATACTGATTATCAGTGTGGGTTTTTTGTTTTATATTTATTTACTTTTTTATATAATTGCAAAATGGATATTAATTCCAAAAAGAATCTAGGGGATAAAATTCAAAGATTCAATTTTATTTTTAATGAAACTATTGAGTTACATAAATTAATAGTAAGAGGAAAACAATTTTTATTATCAAAAACAAATTATAATAATGTATTTGATATGGAGTTTTATGATAGTTCTTATTGTGATATTTTAGAATATCAAATTCTTTTTAATAGTCATTATAATATAATCAATCTGCATAAATTGTTATCTGATTCTTCTAATGATAAAAACTCATTAATTAATATAGATAACTTATTATTCAATTTAAAGAGATGTAACGAACGTGAAGAGATCCGATATTTAAATAATAATATCTATACTACTTATAACGATTTAATTGTAAAAATACGAGAATATAGAACACAATTTTTTGCTCATTTAGACAATAAAACCTTTAAAGAAATTCATTTAACTAAAAATTTTTATCTTGATAATTTAGATGAAATAAGGAGATTATTAGATTCTATTTCTGAACTATTAGTAAGATTAATAATTTATTTTTTTGATGAATTTAAAGAAAACGATTCTTCAAAAAAATTATCAATAAATAACCATATATTAAGAATGAGCACTTTAAAGAACGAAAAAAAGTCATATTTGAATTCAAATAGTGAAATATTCTTAGATAAATTGATTGATGTTTTCGAGGATGTATCTGAAATACAATCAGCATTAAAACAATCAATTTCAGATCAAGATAAAATAAAACTAATTAATGAAATTTTAGTTAAATCTACAGGAGAAGTAAATGGATATAAATTTTTTACTTACAAATACTAACTTTTCCTTTTTCACTTAACTGCTTAAAGTTAATTGCAGGAATAGTTGGATTCAATTCAGATTTGAAATTGGTAACACTTGGCGTTTCAAAAAAATCTAATTCGTATAAACCATCTTCCACGAATTGACAATCATCAGTTAAAATATAGATTTTAGGAAAACTTGGTTTTCGTTCTATTTTTACTTTTTTGATGTTATTTTGATCCGTAAAAACTTCTCCTTTCTTTGTGTTCGCCATTGTTTCTTATTTAGAGAACAAATTTCTTAATAAAATTGAATATTAAAAAAATCAATCCGTAATATTCAAAATATTTCTACCTTCGTTACAAATAAAACCACGTGAAATATACAATTCAAGCAATACTTTTGTTTTTTGTTTTAGGATTAACAAGTTGTTTACCAACCAAAACAGTTTCCGAAACTAAAGTTGTGACTTCAGAAATTAGCGATTTGTCGGGTAAATGGAATATAAATGATGGAGGAGATTACATTATTTTTGAAGATGCAACGAAAAAAATGGTAATGAAAACGGTTTGCGGAATTATTACGGCTGATTATACTAAAATAGATCAAGCTATAATTTTTAATCATTTAAAACAAGTGAATTCTGATTGCGAAATTCCTCAAAATTTGATTCAAAATTTGCAAAAAACTGCATATTTTAAAGTAAAATCATCAAATCAAATTACTTTTTATGATGAAGCTCATCAAGAAAAGTTAACTTTGAAATTAATAAAGTAAATCTCCTAGAAAAATATATTATGCTTAGCATAATTTTTTATTAAATTTGTCTAAATTTCTAATGTTGAAGAAAATTTTAAGTTATCCGTTATCTATAATCTTTTATATTTTTTATGGATTAACGTTGTTGGTAATGCATGTTGTGCAATGGTTGTGCTACAATTTGGGAGGTTATGCTGCTCATCACAAAAGTGTAAAAGTGATGAATGGTCTTTTGGTTTTTTGGACAAGAATTTTGGGTACAACGTATACCTATAAAGGAAGAGAAAATTTGAAACAAAATGTACCATTGATTTTTGTGAGTAATCACCAAAGTATGTATGATATTTCTCCGTTGGAATATGATTTGGCTGATTATCATCCTAAGTTTATTTCGAAAATAGAATTGGGAAAAGGAATTCCGAGTGTATCGTACAATTTAACGCATGGAGGTTCTGCATTAATCGATCGTAAGAACGGAAAACAAGCAATAGAGGAAATAAAAAAATTAGCACAATACATTCAGAAAAATAATTATTCAGCTATTATTTTTCCAGAAGGTACAAGAAGCAAAAATGGAGTACCAAAGGCTTTCAAAGAAAATGGATTGAAAGTTTTGACGAAATATGCTAAAGACGCTTATGTTGTTCCCGTTACACTAAATAATACGTGGGAAATAGAAAAGTGGGGTAAGTTCCCGATGTATTTGGGCGCGAAAGTAACGATACAATACCATAAACCCTTAAAAGTGAGTGACTATAAGTTTGATGAAATATTCGAGCTTACCGAAAAAACTGTAAAAAGTAGTATAACCGCATAAAATAATTATATGTCAATAAAAAATGTTCGCCTGGAAGTAATGCAATTTCTTGAGAAAGATATTGATGCTTATATGGATAAATTCTTAGTTCCAGCCGATAAAATTTGGCAACCAACAGATTTTTTACCGAATTCTCAAACAGATTCTTTTTTTGACGAAATCAAAGAATTACAAGAGCTTTCGAAAGATTTGCCAGATGATTTCTGGATTACATTGATTGGAGATACCATTACCGAAGAAGCTTTGCCAACCTACGAATCTTGGTTGATGCAAATGGACGGTGTGGTAGATGAAGAAGGAAATTACCTAGAAAATGGTTGGGCAAAATGGATTCGCCATTGGACAGGAGAAGAAAATCGTCACGGTGATGTGTTGAATAAATTTTTGTATTTATCAGGACGTATCAATATGCGCGAAGTTGAAGTAACAACGCAACATTTGATAAATGACGGTTTCGACATTGGAACAGCGCACGATCCTTACAAAAACTTTGTATATACAAGTTTCCAAGAGCTGGCAACTTATGTATCGCATAATAATGTATCAGCAATTGCAAAAAAATACGGAGCGAAAAAATTATCGCGCATGTGTAAAATCATTGCAGGAGATGAAATGCGTCACCATTTAGCTTATACAGAATTTGTTCGTCGTATTTTCGAAGCTGATCCTTCAGAAATGATGTTAGCTGTTCAACATATGTTCAAACTTAAAATTGTAATGCCAGCGCATTTCTTAAGAGCTTCTGGAGAAGAAAGAGGAACTTTGTTTGATGCGTTTTCAGATGCAGCGCAACGTATTGGCGTATACACAGCATTTGATTATATCGATATTATGCGAAAATTAATTGAAGCTTGGCAATTGGATAAAATCTCTGGATTGAATGCCGAGGCGGAAAAAGCAAGAGATTATATCATGAAATTCCCAGATAGAATGGATAGAATTTCGCAACGTATTGTGATTCCTGAAGATGGACCACAATTCAAATGGTTATTACCAGCTACGTCTAAATAGATTATTATAATCAAAATCATATAAAAAAAGGCAATTCAAAATCGAATTGCCTCTTTTTATTTAGTAACTTTAACCAACAAAGAAATTAAAAACAACTGCTTATGGACGATTTTATTGCTGCCAGAAGTCAAATGGCGATGTCGTTAGCCTTTCACATTGTTTTTTCGTGTGTCGGGATGGTGATGCCGTTTATGATGGCAATTGCTCACTACAAATACCTCAGAACTAAAAAAGAAATTTACAAAGGACTAACTAAAGCGTGGAGTAAAGGAGTTGCAATTTTGTTCGCTACAGGAGCAGTTTCTGGTACAATGCTTTCGTTTGAGTTAGGATTATTGTTTCCTAAATTTATGGAACACGCTGGACCAATTTTCGGAATGCCATTTTCGTTAGAAGGAACAGCTTTTTTTATTGAAGCTATTGCTTTAGGTTTTTTCCTTTATGGTTGGGACAAATTCAATAAATGGTTTCATTGGATTTGTGGTGTAATTGTAGGGATTAGTGGTTTAGCTTCAGGGATTTTGGTTGTTGCTGCAAATGCTTGGATGAATTCTCCGTCAGGTTTCGATTTTATAAATGGCGAATATTTAAACATAGATCCTGTAAAAGCTATGTTCAACGATGCGTGGTTTTCACAAGCGTTGCACATGACAATTGCAGCTTTTTGTGCGACTGGATTTGCGGTTGCGGGTTTACATGCTTATCTTATTTTGAAAGGTAAGAATGTAAATTTTCATCGCGAAGCATTCAAAATTAGTTCTGTTTTAGCGATTACAGCAGCAATGTTAGCACCTTTGAGTGGTGATATTTCGGCGAAAGATGTAGCAAAACGTCAACCGATTAAATTGGCTGCGATGGAAGCGCATTTCAAAACAGAAGAAAGTGCTTCATTTGTTTTGGGTGGAATAGTGGACGAATCAAAAGAAGAGATTAAATATGCGATAAAAGTTCCGGGTGTGTTAAGTTTCTTGGTTCATTCAGATTTCAAAACACCTGTAAAAGGTCTAGTAGAATTTCCGAAAGATGAATGGCCGCCTGTGGCAGTTGTACATTATGCATTTCAGATTATGATAACATTCGGAATGTTGATGATGGGAATAGCTGTGATTTATTTGATTGCGCAATTCTTTAAGAAAGATTGGCGAACAAAACGATGGTTTTATAAATTGTTTATGATTGCGACACCTTTTGGATATATCGCTTTAGAAGCAGGCTGGACGGTAACAGAAGTTGGTCGTCAGCCGTGGATTATTTACGGAATTATGCGAACGGTAGATTCCATCACGCCAATGCCAGGAATACAATATTCGTTTTACATTTTCACATTTGTCTTCATCACATTGTCCATTATTTTGGTGTTCTTAATGAATCGACAAATACAAATGGTTGCGAAGCTTTACGATCCAGAAGATCCAAATTATAAACCAGAAAAACATTAAGTATGATTTACGTAGTAATAGCATTTTTGTGGGTTGCCATCTGTTTATATTTAATTTTAGGAGGAGCAGATTTCGGTGCTGGAATTGTCGAATTGTTCTCTGAAAAGAGTTACAAAAAACGTACAAAGAAGATTATGTACAATTCGATTGGACCAATTTGGGAGGCAAATCACATGTGGTTAATCATTGTCATTGTTATTTTATTTGTTGGTTTTCCTAAGATGTATGCAGAAATCTCAAATTATTTGCACATCCCGTTAGTAATCATGTTATTGGGAATTATTGCAAGAGGAACTTCGTTTACTTTCAGAAATTATGATGCAATTAATGATAAATGGCACAATTTGTATGATGTCATTTTTACTTATTCAAGTGTTGTAACACCTTTGTTTTTGGGCATAATAGCAGGATCTATCGTTTCGGGAAGTATTGATGATAATGCACTTTCGTTTCAAGATGCATATATATTTTCGTGGTTGACTTGGTTTAATTTTTCGGTCGGAATTTTCACTGTTGTGATTTGTGCTTTCTTGGCTTCGGTTTATTCAATTCAAACTGTAAAAAATGATGAAGATAAAGTGATTTTAAGAAAACGTGCCAAGATTTATACAGCTTTAATTTTTGTTGCTGGAGCATTGGTATTTGCTGTTTCACTTTGGAAAAACATTCCATTATTTAGTTGGATTATATCAGAAATTTACGGTTATATCGCAATAGCAATTGCTTCAATTTCAATTGTATTATTACTTTCAGCCTTAAATAAAGCGAAGGATTCTTTGTTGAAAGTTTACGCAGGAATTATTGTGATGATGATTTTATTTGCGGCAACTTATTCGCATTTTCCAAATTTGGTATTATTCAAAGATGGTTCAACATTATCTTTATTAACAGATTACGGTGCGTTGAGTACGATAAATATGTTAGCTTGGGCATTATTACTCGGCTCGATATTTATTTTACCATTTCTATTTTACTTAATTTATTCATTTAATCAGAAGCAAAAAATATAAATACTCGTTCCAAATTTGATTACAAACATACTTGTTTATAATTAACCGAGCCTTTAGGAAAGGACAAGTGAATTTGGTAAATACAATAATCTGTTTAAATCTTCAGAACAAGGATGATAAGAGAAGAGCCTTATTTCAATTCGAAATAAGGCTCTTTTATTTTAATTATGTTTTGCTTGCCATTCTGCAATTTCTTGCTCATTCAGTAAACAAGAGTTTAATTCTTGTGTAACTTTTTCTTTGTCCAAACCTTGACCAATAAAAACAAGTTCTATCATTCGATCTCCCCATTCTTTCGACCATTTGGCGTCAATTGTTTTTTGATTAAATTGATAAGCTGCAAACTGAATTCTTTCGTCATACGGCATCGAGCACCACCAAGCCCCCGCAGGATCAATTCGGATACTACCACCAGCTTGACTCAAGAAAATAGCTTCATCAGGACGATTTGCTAACCAAAATAAACCTTTTGAACGGTAAATAGTTGGAGGAAAATTATCATTCAAATAGGTTAAAAAACGTTCTGCATGAAACGGAATTTTTTGTCTGTAAACAAAAGAAGTCATTCCATATTTTTCTTCCAAATGATCGTGGTGTTCGTGCGTACAATGTTCACCACATTCGTGATCATGGTGATGGTGATGTTCCTCTTTTTCTTGCTCTTCTAATAATTTTACCCAAGCATCCATGTCCTGAATTTTTTCGAAATCGAATAGATTGGTATTCAAAATTTCAGTTAATTCAACGTGAGAAAAACTTGCAGGAATTATTTTAGCAGAAGGATTTAATTTTGTCACAAACGCTTCAATATTCATCAACGTTTCTTCTTCGACCAAATCCATTTTATTCAAAATAATCACATTCGAAAATTCAATTTGATCGATTAAAAGATTCACAATCGGACGATTATCTTCTCTATTTTCTGTAAAACCACGATCAAAAACATCTTCATCAGTTCCTAAATTTTTGAAGAAATTATAAGCGTCAACTATTGTTACCAACGTGTCTAAACGTGCAACTTTTGGTAAATCAATTTTACCATCTGGCGAAACAAAATCCAACGATTGCGCAATAGGACCTGGATCAGATATACCAGAACTTTCGATAACCAAATAATCATATTTCCCTGATTGTGCCAACTTCTCGATTTCTACGATCAAATCTTCTCGTAATTCACAACAAACGCAACCGTTGCTCAATTCAACCAATTTTTCATCCGTTTGAATTAAATCATTTTCGCGAGAAACCATTTGCGCATCAATATTTACTGCGCCCATATCGTTCACGATAACTGCTACTTTAAGTCCTTTTTTATTGTGTAATATATGATTAAGAAGTGTCGTTTTTCCGCTTCCAAGAAATCCAGAAAGTACCGTTACAGGTAGTCTATTTTTCATAATTTATGCTTAAAAATATGCTACAAAGTTACATTTTTATCACGAAAATTTTTGTGTAGAATCATCTATAAATTTTATAATGTTCTGTTAAGAATATAATAATAAATCACTGTTAGAAAGATTTCTTTTATTTTTGTTCAAAATCAAATAAAATAATGTTTGTTTATAGTGTTATCACGTCAATAATTATTTCAATCGTACTTGAAATTTACCTGTATTATAATTTTAAAAAATTCATTCAAAATAAGTATATTCTTTTAGGAAATGTGCTTTTGTGGTTACTTGTTTTGGGTAATTTTGGATATAATCTAATCTTTTTTGATCGTAATGTTGGTCAAACGCAAACGACAATGTGGGCAACAGGTTTGTTTATGTTGTTTGGTTTTCCTCGAATTATTCTGGTTCTATTTTTCTTGGTTCAAGATATTTTTAGAGGATTTGGTTGGCTATTTAATCGTACTACAAATCATCAAACAAAAGAAGATTCTTATTTACCTTCTCGTCGAAAATTTGTAATGATTTCTGGATTAACAGTGGCTTCAATACCTTTTTTTAGTTTGATCTATGGAATGACAATTGGAAAATATAATTTCAAAGTAATCAAGAAAAAATTGGCATATCAACGTTTACCAAAATCGTTTGACGGTTTCAAGATTTTACATATTACAGATATTCATTCGGGAAGTTTGGATAATCGTGAAAAGATAGAATATGCAGTCGATTTAATTAATCAACAAGAGTTTGATATATTGTTGTTTACGGGAGATATTGTGAATAATTTTCATTGGGAAATGGATAAATGGTACGATGTTTTTTCGAAAATAAAACAAGCACCACATGGAAATTTTGCTGTTTTAGGAAATCATGATTATGGAGAATATTCGGATTGGAAAACGGAGGAAGAAAAGCAAGGTAATTTTGAAAAAATTAAAGCGATTTTCCCTAAGATTGGAATGAAATTATTATTGAATGAAAACCGATTTATTACAAAGAATGGTGAAAAAATTGCGTTGATTGGCGTTCAGAATTGGGGAACACGATTTAAGAAATTAGGTGATATTGATGCAGCTTCGAATTATGTAAATACAGTAGATTTTAAGATTGTGATGTCACATGATCCTTCGTATTGGAATGAGATATTGAAAAATCATCCGAAACATTTTGACTTGACTTTGTCTGGACATACGCATGGAATGCAATTAGGAATTGAAGTTCCGAAAATTGGTTTGCGTTGGAGTCCGGCGCAATATGTGTATCCGCAATGGGCAGGTTTTTATGATTTTGAAGGAAAGATTATCAATGTAAATCGCGGATTTGGTTATCATTTTTACCCAGGAAGAGTAGGGGTTTGGCCAGAAATAACATTAATAGAGTTGATATCAGTATAAAGTATTAGGAAGAAGCAATCAAAGTTTTTGGTTGCTTTTTTAATGTATATCAATTCTGAAAACAGATTTTTATAGGATTATTGTCATAAAAAAAGAAATAATATGAATGAAGAATTAATTCCTTTATAGGTTGTAAAAAATGAATCAACTTTTCGCTTTGAGCTGAATGTTGATGGATACATCGCTTTTATAGATTATAAACAAGAAGATGATATTATCAAATTGATTCATACCGAAGTTCCTGAAGAATTAGGAGGAAGAGGCGTTGCAGCTGCTTTGGTAGAAAAAACATTGGTTTATTTGGAGGAACATAAAAATCCTTTGTTTCCGTATTGTCCTTATGTGTATGCCTACATCAAAAAGCATCCGGAATGGAAACGAATTGTTCATCCTAAATTCCCAAAATATAATGAATTGTAATCGGTTAACGAATGAGATTATAATAAGAAATGCGACCTATATAGGGTCGCATTTCTTATTATATTTTTGAAAAGCAATTTTAAGCTTTGTGATGATCATCATCGTGTGTATATGTTTGCTCAATTGCGACGTGTCCTTCCCATTTGTCTACAGCAACTGTAGATAAGGCGTTCCCAAGTACATTTGTCATCGAACGAGCCATATCACAGAAATGGTCAATAGGTAAAATCAACGCAATTCCTTCTGGTGGAATTCCAAACATCGAACAAGTTGCAACCACTACAATTAATGAAGCTCTTGGTACACCTGCAACACCTTTTGATGTAAGCATTAAGACTAATAACATCAAAATTTGTTTCTCGATCGGCATGTGAATTCCATAAACCTGCGCGATAAATAGCGACGCGAACGTCATGTACATCATCGATCCATCTAAATTGAAGGAATATCCGAGCGGTAAAGTAAACGAAATAATTTTCTTTTGAGCCCCAAATTTTTCTAATTCTTCAACTAATTTTGGGAATACAGCTTCTGATGAAGTTGTAGAGAAAGCGATTAATAATGGCGCTTTGATGTGTCTTAATAAGTCGATTACTCGTTTTCCTAAGATGAAATATCCAACCAAAATTAAAACAGCCCAAAGAAGCAAAATACCAATTACAAAGGCGATTAAATATTTAACATAAAGTAAGAATATACCGAATCCGTACGTTGCAATAGCAGCAGAAATAGTTCCTAAAACTCCTAATGGCGCAGTCCACATTACATATCCAACCATAATTAAAACGATATGCGAAATTTTATCTAACGCTTTCGTAATCATTTCGCCTTCTTTTCCATAAGCTGCCATTGCGACACCAAAGAAAATAGAGAAAACAACGATTTGTAAGATTTCATTTGTTGCAAATGATTCGAAAACAGATTTAGGAATCATATGTGTAATGAAATGTTCTAATGTAAGCGAAGCTTGACCTTTTAATAAATCTTGAGCAGAACTTGAATCGATTTCAATATTCAATCCTTCTCCAGGTTTCATTACATTGATAACAATAGCACCAATCACCAAAGAAGTAAGTGAAGCTGTGATAAACCAACCCATTGCACGTCCACCAACACGTCCAACCATTTTCATATCGCCCATTTTAGCAATACCAACTACTAATGTTGAGAAAACTAAAGGCGCAATAATCATCTGAATAAGACGAATAAAAATAGTACCAAGAAGTTTTATGTTAGTCGAAAATGTTTTAATAAATTCTGGAGAGGTATTATAATGTACATATCCTCCAAGCGCAACCCCGATAAGAAGGGCAATAATAATAGCTATAAAAAGTTTATTGTTTTTCATTATGCGATTTTAAACTTTTCCAAAACTACTATTTTTTAGCAAATTATTAAGAATATAAATTGATTTGTACACCAAATTAAATATAAAACCCTTTGTATGTAGTGTTTACAAAGGGTTTTCTTTATAGTGTATTGTGTACTATTCTGGCTGTTTGAACGGAATTTCTTGATTTAAAATCTCTTCGATTAATGTTAACATTGGTGCGGTAGAATTTTCGACAATCGAATAATCGATGGTTGTATTTTTATCAACCGAAAGTTTAATCAATTCTTTATTTGGAAATTTGATTGGATAAATACACAATTCAATGTTTTTATTTAGATTTTCTTTATCCGCATAAAATAAATGAGCGTAGAAAATTAATTGCAATTGTTTCGCTTTATCTTCTTTTTGGTAAACGGTTTCTATTTCTTCGGTTTTCACCGAAATATCTTTTGCATAACCAGTTTTGTAATCAATAATTCGGATTTGATTATTGACAGAATCAATTCGGTCAATTACACCTTTTAGCTTTACAATTTTGCCATTTGTTAGTGCAAAATCAACTTCGTGCTTGCTTTCCAAAGCTCGAATTACAAATTCATTTTCCTTTGCTGTAGTCGTATCTTTAGACAAAACGCCATCCACAATTCGCTCTGCAATTTTATAAATCAAATAATTTGGTCCTTTGTCCAAATGTCCATCTTTATATTCTTTGCTAAAATGCTCTTGTAAGGTTTTGTCTTTTATTTTTTCGATATTTTTGAAATCATTTTCATGCAAAATATGTCCAATATAAGGCGTGTACAAATCCTCCAAAGCGCCGTGTACAATGTTCCCTAACGTTCTTGCGCTTACAATTTCTTCGGCTTCTTCCACTTCATTTACATTAAAAACACGTTGCTCATAAAAATCTAACGGATTGCGTAAATAGGTTGAAAGTGAAGAAGGTGAAATTCCATATTCAGCCCAATTTTGAAGCTTTGCCATTGTTTCGTCAGTTTTTGGAACAATGATTTCTTTCAAAGGTTTTGTGACAAAACTTGGTGCAGCAAAAGTTTCTTTCACTTTGTGATTGCTTTCAAATTTGATTTGAGCCAAAAAGCGAGATTTTTCTCCAGAACCCATTCCGTCAGCTTCTGTATCATACACAAAATAAGCATTTTTTGCACGCTGAATCAAACGATAAAAGTGATATGCATAAATCGAATCATTTTCGGTAAATGTATTCAATTTCATTTGTTTGCGAATATCGTACGGAATAAATGTATTATTTTGTCTTCCCAAAGGCAAAATTTCGTCATTCACAGAAGTCATGATAATATTATCGAAATTCAATAAACGAGTTTCCAATAATCCCATCAATTGTAAACCTTTCAAAGGCTCTCCAATAAAGGAAATTGTCTCAGAAGATACGATTTTGTTGTATAATAAAAATAAGGTTCTATAATCTTTGATATCATCAACACTTAACAAATTTTCATGTAATTGATTGAAAACTTTTTTGAAAAAGAATAAATATTCTTTCATCAACAAATCGTTCATCGAAGGATGATGCAGTAATTCGTCTGTCCAATTTTTTAGATGATGAATAAATTCAGTGATACTTTTTGGAATATGAAAAATAGATTTAAAGATTGATTCTCCTAAGGCATTTTGAATCGAATTTTGAGAATTAAATATTCGATTTTGTAATCGAATATCTCCAATTAATTTTCGACTTTCATCCGTGCTAAAAAGAGATAAAGTTTTATTTTCAAGAATTTGTAAGACATTTTTGAAATAAAACATGGTTCCTTTTCCTAATTTCTCCCGATTCATTTGTAACTCAAAAATTGATTTGAAAAATTGCGCTAACGGAACCGAACGCAAGGGAATTCCCATTGAAATATTAAGATGTGTAATATTTTCGGGCAATGAATTGAGAATTGCTGGTAAAATAGATTCATCAGCTAAAATCAAGGCGGTATTTTTTATTTCATCTTCATTGAGATTTCTAATTAAATCTGCAATATATTTTGCTTGTCCAACTTGCTTTGCAACACCAATTGTTTGTAAATTTTTGGGCTTGGAAAATTCATCAACCACCCAATTAATTGGTTTTATTTTCTCTTTATATTTTCGAAGAAAAGAACCCGCTTCTTGATTAGGATTTTCGTAATAATATTTATCCGCATCAAAATATAAAGTGGCTAAATTCTCCTTTTCTAATCGAAAAATAAGTCCTTGTTCTGCTTTTGTTAAGGCATTAAATCCAGCAAAAACATAATGTGAAGTTCTGTTTTCAATAATCTCTTCAACTTTTTCACTCGCAATTCTGAAAACCATTCCAGCATATCCTTCTTTCGAATCCAATAAATCTTGTTGCAATTGAAAATATAATTTCGAAACAATTCCCCAAAACGTTAGGTGATTTTGAATGATTTCATTTTTCCCAATCTCAATTTTTCCATCTCCCCATTGACTAATTCGTTCTACCGAAACCAAATAGTCTAAAACTTTATGCGCAGGTTGCAAAGAAGCATCGATATCATCAAAATCTTTCAAAACAGTTGGTCCCCATTTGATAAAATCTTCGAAAGAATCAGGCTTTTCAACGATTTTTTTATAGGCTTGATACGCTTTAAACCATAGATTAATTCCAGAAATAATTTCTAAACCAGAAAGTTCGCTCATCAATTCTTCGATACTTTTCATTTGTGGAAGAATGATATTCTGCGCTTGACGCTGAAATTCTTGTTTGAAGAATAACATTGGACGTTTTCCTGGTAAAACTAAAGTGGTGTTGATAAAGTTTTTCTGATTTTGGACTAAATCTTTTACAACATTTTCTATGAATTGAGCCATTTTTAAATTTTCTTTCGTTGAGTTGTTGTAAAAGTAAGGATTTTGAGAGACAAAAGATGGCGTTAATTATTAATTGAAAAATTATTTTAGAACAAAAAAGCCGTTTCAGAAATATGAAACGGCTTGTATAAATAAATTCAGTATTCTTACTTAATCACTCCTAATTCTTTACCAACTTTTGTGAAAGCAGCAATTGTATGATCTAATTGTTCTTTTGTGTGTGCAGCTGATAATTGTACACGAATACGTGCTTTATCGCGAGGAACAACAGGAAAAAAGAATCCGATTACATAAACACCTTCATCTAATAATTTGTCTGCCATAACTTGAGATAATTTTGCATCGTACAACATAACAGGTACAATTGCAGCATCACCTTCTGGAATATCAAAACCAGCAGCAACCATTTCTTTGCGGAAATATTCAGCATTCCACATTACCTTATCGCGTAAAGAAGTATCTTTTTCTAACATTTCTAACACTTGTAAAGCAGCACCAACAATTCCAGGAGCTAAAGAGTTAGAGAATAAATATGGACGAGATTTTTGACGTAACATTTCGATGACTTCTTTTTTACCAGAAGTAAATCCACCCATTGCACCACCTAAAGCTTTACCTAAAGTAGATGTAATGATATCTACACGTCCCATTACTTCGTTATGTTCATGTGTTCCGCGTCCAGTTTTTCCAATAAAACCAGTTGCGTGAGAATCATCAACCATTACCAAAGCATCGTATTTCTCAGCTAAATCACAAACACCTTTTAAGTCGGCAACAATACCATCCATAGAGAAAACCCCGTCTGTTACAATAATTTTGAAACGATGATTTTTTTCTGAAGCGGCAATTAATTGCGCCTCTAAATCAGCCATATTATTGTTTTTATAACGATAACGAGCAGCTTTACATAAACGAACACCATCGATAATAGAAGCATGGTTTAATTCATCAGAAATAATCGCATCTTCTTCTGTAAACAAAGGCTCGAAAACACCACCATTTGCATCAAAAGCAGCAGCGTATAAAATCGTATCTTCCATTCCTAAGAAATCAGCGATTTTTTTCTCTAATTGTTTGTGTACATCTTGCGTTCCACAAATAAAACGAACCGAAGACATTCCGTATCCACGGTCATCTAACATTTTTTGAGAAGCTGAGATAACGTCTTTATTATCAGATAACCCTAAATAGTTGTTTGCACAAAAATTAAGTAACGTTTTACCATTTTCTAATGTAATTTCTGCACTTTGAGGAGAAGCAATGATACGTTCTTTTTTGAATAATCCTTGTTCTTCTAAATCATTCAATTGCGTTTTTAAGTAGTTTTGAAATTTATCGCTATACATAATAAATCACTTTTTGTTTTGATATGTTTCATACAAATATAAATGTTTGCGGGCATATTTTTCGTATTTTTGTAAGATATAAAAATTTAAATTAAGTGGATTTTATTATATTATTTTTGTTCTCGGTACAATATTATTTTTTAGCTAAGTTTTTTAAGAAGAACAAAGTTAAAACAATTCTAAGTGTTATTGGAATGTATTTTTTTGGAATTGTTCTATTAGTATTTATATTAGTGGCTCTTAAAGTAACTAGTATAATTGATATTGATATCATGAATCCTGTTGAATTGAGTAAGTCAAAATTTGTTTGGATTGGAGAAACAATTATTTTTCTATTTATTGGTGTTTTCTATTACTATCATCTTAAACGTAAATGGACAATGGAAATGTTTTCTGCAGATATCGAAAAGCGTAAAGAAGAAATTTTACAGAATATAGAAATTAATCAAAAAATAAATCCAGTAAAATTGGACGTTTATCCTCATTTTCATACGGTTAATGAGAAAAATATTCATTTGGTTCAACCTTTGGCAAATGAGATTTGGAACGAATGTTACAAGGATTTATTATCGCAAGATCAAATCAATTATATGATTGATATGATGTATAATAATGACAAAGTAAACGAAGGAATTGCAAATGGAGATGTTTGGGAAATCCTGAAAATAGATAATGTTCCGTCTGGTTATTTGCATTACAAATTAGATGAAAATAATACTGTTTTCTTATCCAAAATTTACTTGAAAGAGTCTAATCAAACTAAAGGAATTGGACAATTGATGCTGAATAGAGTTGTAGATTATGCGAAAGAAAAAGGTGCAAAAGCTGTTCATTTAACAGTGAATAAACACAATGCGAAGGCAATTCGTTTTTATGAGAAAAATGGTTTCAAGAATATGGAATCAAAAACATTTGACATCGGAAATGGATACATCATGGATGATTATATTTATCAAAAGAATTTAAATTAATAAATATTTAGAATAATATATGGAAGCTTTTACAATTTGTAGCAGCTTTTTTTGTGAGTAATTTAAGAAGATTTTAATGAGATTTTTAATTGTAATATGATTAGATATGTTTATTCTATAATTAAACTTTTTATTAAAATTTTATTTCTAAAAATATGTAAAGATGTTTTACCTTTATTCTTGACAACTGAATCACCTATTTCGATAAATTGATTAGCATTTTCATAAGGTAAATAATAATCGGAATATTTTACTCTAACTGTATGTTGTCAAAATAAATGAGACACCTCTTTCTAAAAATTAAGAGAGTGTTTGGTTTATAAATTTATTATTTTTTCTTGATAATACAATTGCCTTCTTTTTGCAATTGTTTGTTGTTTAATAATTGCTCTTTGTTCTAAAATTTTATCTGCTCGACCAAAATACACATCCGAAGACGTAAGATTGTTCAAAGCCTCATGACACCTGCAATTGTTGTAGTTTTCTACAAACTTATTTAACGCTTCTGTCAGCTCATCAGGATGATAATAATGATCTAATTTCACTACATTTTTCATTGTTCT
>NZ_DEVJ01000060.1:127546-128298 GCF_002362875.1 Empedobacter sp. UBA3239
TAATTTTGGTTTCTGTTTCGCTTTTAATTTAGCTTTTTCAATTGCTGTTTTTACAGTTCTTTTTACGTCTTCTGCCTTCATCGAACTGCATAATTCCCAATGAATAATATATCGGCTGTAATCGTCTAAAATCGTGCTTAAATAATACCATCCCCATCCTATAATTTTAAAATAAGTGAAATCAGTCTGCCACATTTGATGAACAAAATTGGTTTTATCTTTAAATTCGTTTGCGGCTGAAATTAAAATATGATTGGGTGCTGGAATTAAATCTCTCTGCTTTAATATTCGATAAACACTCGATTCTGAAATATAAATTCCTAATTCATCGGTCATTTTAAAAGCCAATTCTCTAGCAGATAATTCAGGATAATCCAACGCTAATTCTACAATTAAATCCTTCTGAGAATCAGGTATACTATTCCATTTTCGATGGGTTGAATAATTTTTTGATTCTAAACCTTCAAATCCATTTTCTAAATAATTTGAGTACCATTTATAGAAGGTACTCCGTGCAATTCCGAACTCCTCTAAAGTACGTTTAACTCCAATTTCAGAGCGAGTTACAATCTGTATAATTTCGTGTTTTTCACTTGCTGATAATCGCATATATTTCTTGAATTTTGTTTTTAATCCAACGAGTTCAAGGTTTTTTTTACGATATCATAACGTACAACCAAATCAGCTACAATCTCTTTTAAACGCTGGTTTTCTTTACGTAATTCACTTACATCGTCACTTGTAGCTTCTCG
>NZ_DEVJ01000059.1:0-27282 GCF_002362875.1 Empedobacter sp. UBA3239
TGAGACAGCCTCTTTTTTTTATTTTATAAAAATCGGTGAATTCGAAAGAATAATAAGGTCAAATAACAAGACGAATTCACCGACAAGCTTTGAAGCGTTCGATTGATTAGATCTCAACTTCTCGTTCAGAATTTGTGCAATTGCTATGAACGATATAATCGATTAGTTTTCCATTTTCAAAACACAGCATCAAATCTTCTTCATAAATAGATGTATGTGTCAATTGATTAAATTGTAATAATTTTCCTTTTGGAATTTTAATAATTCCAGAATACCAGCTCGCAAAAACTTCTTCTCTTTTTGGAAATAAATAATTCAATTCAACTTCATCTAAATCATCCAAATATCCTCTGAAATTAATCAAAAACAATTCGTCATTTCTCAATTCCCATTTCCCATAATATCCTCTCCAGCACGTTGGCGAAGGCGGAGTAAAATAAGGTGGATGATTTAATTTTCTAAAATAATGATGTAATGGTTGTTCGGCTATAATATATTGTTGGTTGTCGATTAATAAAATTTCTCCTATTTGCGCGGTCATTTTTTCTTATGGTTTATTCAAATGTAGAATAGACACACGAATTAATGAAAAATCAATAGCGTTAATTTATCAAAATAATAAAAATTGACCGACTAAAATAAAATGATTAAAAATTATCTTGACTTTAAATGATAAATTCGTAATTATTATTTATTTTAGAATTATTCTTTCACCTTGTTGAGGGAAAATATAATTGATGTTGTATGGATTATCTTTTAACAATTCGTCTTTAATTTTTTGCTCATAATCATCTTTTGGCTTGATATGAGTAACGATGATTGTAAAACCTTTCAACTTACTTTTTCCAACTTCTTTCGCTAATTCACCTAATTCTTCGTTCATCAATTTTGGTGTTAAATGACCAAATAATAATTTTTCAGGTTGAGAATTAGGAAAAGAAACTTCTAACATCATTGTTTTCAGTTTACCTGATTTAATTTTAGGCGCAATTGCTTTCCAAATAGTTGCTAAATTTTTAGTTCCTTCGATACGATCTGCTCCTGTATCACCAAAATATAAGACTGCATTTGAGCCATTTTCGACTAATATTGCCGAACTTTTCAAAGGATTTACATGACTCAATTCGTAAATTGTTCCTGTAAAATTAGTTTCTTCTATTGTGAAAGGTGTTCCTATTTCTGCATATTTGTAGTAATATTTATTCAAAATTGGCGATTCGCCTTCATTGGCAAAATTTGCCCAAGCATCATTAGTAAAATATTTATTTTTTAAAACTGAAATTGTTTCAGAAATACCATAAATAGGCTTGTTTGCATCTTCTGGAGAATTAATAATCATGCCTGAAAGATGATCCAAATGTCCATGTGAAATAAAATATCCTTTGATATAATTTTTCAGAACTTTACTATTTTGTTCTTCAAAAGTACCTTTCTCTATTGCTTTATCGATTCCAGAAAGAATTGTCCCAGCATCCAATGCCAAATAGCTATTTGTCGTTTCTTCACCAATCAAATAAGAAGAAAGATTGCTTTCGTTGCTACCACCATAAACTCCAAGTGGAACAATCTGAATATTTTGTGCTGATGCAATCATCGAAATTCCAAATCCAATACTTAATAGATATTTTTTCATAAAAAGAATTTTAACAAAAATACAACTGAAAGTATTATTAAACTAAAATATCCTCATAGTTTCTAAAAACTTTAGTATTTTCACACTTCTATAAAATTAACGCATAAAATTAGTTAGAATGAAATCGAAATTATCTACTAAAATATTGAGAAATTATGCGACTCAACTGATGACAAAAAAAGCAATGTATGCAGCGGCAATCGCTTTATTGGCAACAAATGTTGATGCGCAAAAGAAACCATTAGATTTGACTGTTTTTGATGAATGGCAATCAATTGGAATGAAAGAATTATCGAACAATGGTTCGTGGGTTGCTTATCAAGTTAATGCACAAGAAAGTGATAATACATTGAACTTTTTTGGTTTGAAAACGGATAAAAATCTAAGTTTTCATCGTGGTGAACAAAGTGTTTTTACAGCAGATTCTAAATTTACTGTTTTTAAAATTCGACCTTTTTATAAAGATTTGAAATTGGTCCGAATCAAGAAGAAAAAGGAACATGAAATTGCTAAAGATTCGATCGGAATATTAAATCTTGCAACTAATCAAGTCGAGAAATTACCAAATATAAAATCATTCAAAACACCGAAAAAAGGAGGTTCTTTTTTAGCTTATTTATTAGAAAAAGAAGAATCGAAGAATGATAAAAAAGACAAGTCAGATTCTACAAAAACGAAGGATAAAGCTTCTAAACCAGCTGGAAAAGATAAAAAAGATACGCCGTTAGAATTGGTGTTGAGAAATTTGATTTCTGGCCAAAAAAAATCTTTCAAAAATGTGATGAATTATGAGTTTAGTGATAATGGTAAGCAATTAATTTTTTCGACAAAACAAGAGAAAAAAGATAGTTTAGATAAAACTAAATATGGTGTTTTCTTGGTAAATACCGCAACTTTTGCACAAAAGCAATTGGTTGATACAATTGGAGATTTCAAGCAATTTGCGTTTGATGAATTAGCAAATAAAGTAGCGTTTGTTGGAACTTCTGATGATGAGAAAAAAGAAAACAAAACGTATTATTTATATTATACTGCAACAAATAATTCACAGCAAATTAAGAAATCTGAATTGTTAGGATTGAAAAAAGATTGGCAAGTTTCAGAAAATCGTCAACCAAAATTTAGTAAAGATGGAAATTCTTTATTCATTGGTTTGATGCCAAAATTAGCAGACAAAGACACAACTTTAATTGCTGATGATTATGCAAACGTGGATGTTTGGAGTTACAAAGACGATTTTATTCAACCACAACAATTAAAGAATCTTGAGCGTGAAAAAAAGCGTTCGTATTTATCAGTGATTGATTTATCGAATCCTGTAAAAGTGATACAATTAGCGGATTTGGATATGAATCAAGTAGAAATATTGAATGAAGGAAATTCAAATTTTGCTTTAGGAACTTCTGATAATGCCTATCGATTAAGCTCTAATTGGGATGTAACAGGTCGTAAAGATTATTATATCATTAATACGAAAACGGGACAACGCGAGTTATTTGCAAAAGCTTTGGCTGGAAAAGTAGAGATATCGCCAAATGGAAAATTTGCTGTTTTTTATAATGCCGAAAATGGTTTTTGGTCGAGCTATAATATCGAAACAAAGGAAACAAAAGTTCTGAATAAAAAGCTAAAAGTGAAATTCTATGACGAAGAAAATGATTCGCCAACTTTAGCGCAAGAATATGGAGTTGCCTATTTTACTGATAATGACGAAACGGTTTTAATCAAAGATCGTTATGATATTTGGGAGTTTGATTTGGCTGGAAATCGTCGTCCAGAAAATATGACAAATGGTTTTGGTCGTAAACATAATATTACGTTTGATATCAATCAATTGAATGATGATATAAAAACACTTAATCGTGATAATTTAGTTTATTTAGGTGCTTTTAATAATCAGAATAAACAATCTGGAGTTTATCAAACTATCATTTCGAACGCAAAAAATCCTGAAAAAGTTGTAATGTCGAATACTTGGGGAACGCAAAAAATGACGAAAGCGTTGAATGCGAACGAATTTATTTATACAAAAGAATCGTTCCAAAATTCGCCTGATGTATATGTTTCAACTAATTTTAAAGATGAGAAAAAGATCTCTGCAATCAATCCGCAACAAAAAGATTATTTGTGGGGGAACGGTGAATTGGTAACATGGAAAACGTATTCGGGTAAAGAAGCAACTGGAGTTGTGTACAAACCAGAGAATTTTGATCCAAATAAAAAATATCCAATGATTGTTTACTTCTACGAAAAACTTTCGGATAATTTGAATCGTTATCAAGCGCCTGCGCCAACGCCTTCTCGTATTAATCATACATATTTTGTAAGTAACGATTACATTGTATTTACACCAGATATTTCGTATACGATTGGTCATCCAGGGAAATCTGCTGAAGATTATATCAATTCTGGAGTAGAAGCGTTGAAGAAAAATACGTGGGTAAATGGTAGTAAAATTGCCATACAGGGACAAAGTTGGGGAGGATATCAAGTGGCACATTTGATTACTGCAACCAATATGTATGCTGCGGCTTGGACGGGTGCGCCAGTTGTGAATATGACTTCTGCTTATGGTGGAATTCGTTGGGGAACGGGAATGAGTCGTCAATTTCAGTACGAGCAAACACAAAGTAGAATTGGTAAAACGTTGTGGGAAGCGCCAGAATTATACATCGAAAATTCGCCTTTGTTCAATATGCCAAAAGTTACGACGCCAGTTGTAATCATGCATAACGACGAAGATGGTGCTGTTCCTTGGTACCAAGGAATTGAGATGTTTATGGCATTGCGTCGTTTACAAAAGCCAGTTTGGATGTTAAATTATAATGGTGATGACCATAACTTGATAAAACGTGCGAATAAAAACGATATTCAGCAACGTCAAGTTCAGTTTTTTGATCATTATTTGAAAGATAAACCTGCTCCAAAATGGATGACAGAAGGAGTTCCAGCAATTAAGAAAGGAATTGATTGGGGCTTCGATCTTGAGAAATAACTTTACAAAATAAAAAAAGCGATCAAATTTATTTGGTCGCTTTTTTTGTCAAAAGAATTTCTTACAACACAATTATATTGTTAAATTTACAATTCATTTTGATTAACTTATTGAAAAAGTTTAATTTAAAGGTTTAATTGCACTGAATATGAATACAAATAATCGACAAATTGTTTATATCCATGGACTAAATAGTTCGGCAAATTCAACTAAATTCAAAACTATTCTAAAAAAATATCCTTCAGCGATTTGTATTGAATGGAAAACGGAGGAGAATATTGCAACTATTTTATTTGAAGCTTACGAACATTTAAAAGGTTTGGTAAATGATTTGACAATTATAGGAAGCTCTACTGGAGGGAATTTTGGTTGGCAATTGCAACAAAAATTAAAGGAAAATGGAAAATCGAGCGAATTGATTTTGTTAAATCCTTTGGTTGATGTTTCAATGAAAGTCGAAAATAATTTTCCTGAAAATCTTTCGCAATATTTAGTCAATATGAATCGTTTCGAAAATACAACGGTTTTTCTTTCTGTGCATGACGAAGTTTTGGATTTTGAAAAACTAATAACTTTTTTCGAAATTCAACAAAATATCTTTCCACAACAAATCGAAATCATAGAAATTGATGACAATCATCGAATACGTAACTTCGAGTTATTGTTAACGTTAATTTAATTTACGCTTTACAATTATTTAATTTTATTAACTGCATTTTTGCACACGAATCAAGAAACAAATAAACATGAGGCAATTTTTAATATTAATACTTATTGTATTTTCAATCAGTTCGTATGCGCAAGTAAAAGATTCTACAGAATCTAAAAAGAAAACTGTACAAGATTTTAAGAATATGATGTCGCCCTATTACAGCTATGGTAACGGATTGGGGATTACTTCTCCAGATAGTCTTTATCAGGTCAACATTAGATTTCGCATGCAAAATCGCATTAGTTATAATCATGATGAAGGAGAAGAAGATAATATTGATGGACAAATTCGTCGTTTAAGATTACGTTTTGATGGATATATCGGAGATCCAAAATTTGGTTATTCGATGCAATTATCTTTCGCTGCAGGAGATGTTGGAAAAGCAGAAGAGGGGAAGAATACGAATATTATTCGTGATGCGATGATTTTCTATTACCCAAATAAACATTGGAGTTTAGGATTTGGTCAAACAAAACTTCCGGGAAATAGGCAACGTGTTAATTCTTCTGGAGCATTACAATTAACGGATCGATCTATCAATAATGCTGATTTTAATATTGATCGCGATTTTGGATTTCAGGTCTTATACAATAAAAGAAATCAAGAAAAATTCTCATATATTTTGAGAGGAGCTATTTCTACTGGTGAAGGGCGAAATTGGACAAATTTTAAAGATACTGGTTTAGCTTATACGGGAAAAGTTGAGTTGTTTCCACTTGGAGAATTTACAAAAGGAGGGAGCAATTATGAAGGTGATTTAGTTCATGAACAAACACCAAAATTGATGCTTTCGGGAGCTTATAGTTATAATGATAGAGCGCATAGAACGGCAGGAATGTTAGGAGATGATATTGTAGGTGGAGGAACAGCTAATATAAAATCATTGTTTTTGGATGCGATGTTAAAATATCGTGGTTGGAATTTGATGTATTCTTATATGAATCGTAATTCGGATAATGTGTTATTTTATAACCCTACGGATATTTCTGATTTTAATTATATTTATAATGGAGAAGGGATGGATTTTCAAGGTTCGTACACATTTCCGAAACATTGGGAGGTGATAGGACGTTATTCAACTCAAACAGTAGATAAAGATATTTTTGAGTTTACGCCAAATACAAATCAATATACGTTAGGCTTAACAAAATATATTTGGGAACATGCTTTCAAATTACAAGCAGAGTTCACATATGAGCAACAAAAATTCTATAATTTGGAAAAGAAAAACAACTGGTACGCGCGTTTTCAGATAGAAATTGGAATTTAAGATATATTATTGTAAATTAAATATCTTGGAATAAAATAAAGGTTTGATATTTGATAATATTTAATAAATTTGAAGTACAAATATCAACCCATGCAAGCCAATAAAAAAAGAAAAAGTTTAAAACCGAAACGTAGAGTTTGTAACTAAAAAAATCCAGTTTAAAGATGTAATTATTGTCGCAATACTAATCTTTGTAATTGCCTTAACAATTTTGAAATTTATAAATTAATCATATAAAAAAACCACTTCAAACGAAGTGGTTTTTTTGTTTTATTTCTTTTTGATAGAAACTAATTTCGAATCTTCTTTGCAAATTTCTAATACAAAATCATAATCTTTCGTATTGTCTTTGCTTTTGTATTTTGCCAAATATTCTCTACAAGGAACTTGATCTTTTTTCGAGTGATCAAAATCAACTTTACTTCTTTTGAATAATTCTTTTTTCAAGAATGTAGAATCTAAATTTTCTGCTTTTAAAAATGCTTGAGCTTCTGGTGAAATAGCTAATCTTTTTGAAAAAGCTTCATCCAAAACTCTTGCATTTGGAAAGTAATTACATGAGAAAGCACGAGGGCCAAACGCCATAGCGACGAAAACTAACCCAATTCCAACTCCCATCAAATACTTCATAAATCTTTGCGTAAACGTCATATGATCAATAAATTAATGTCGTGAAATGGTAAATCAAACCAATCACATAAGTTCTTTTTTACAATTCTTCCTTTGTACAAATATACGCCATTTCTTATAGTTTTATCCGATTGTACCACATTCGCAAAACCAGATTCTTCTGAAATTTGGAATAAATACGACAAGAAATAATTGCTCAACGCTTTGGTAGAGGTGCGTGCGACGCGAGAAGTGATGTTAGAAACCGCATAATGAATTATATCATTCTTAATAATAATCGGATTGTCGTGGGTTGTTAATTCAGATGTTTCAAAGCATCCACCCTGATCAATACTTACATCAATAATCACAGCACCTGCTTTCATATTTTGCACCATCATCTCAGTTACAACGCAAGGTGTACGTGTTTCTCCACGTAGTGCCCCAATTGCTAAATCGCAACGTCGCAAAGCTTTTCCTAACTCTTTTGGATCTAATGTAGACGTAGAAACTCGTTGTCCGATATTTTGCTGTAATCGTCTTAATCTTGTTAATGAATTATCAAAAACACGAACCGAAGCACCTAAACCTAAAGCTGTTTTTGTCGCATTTTCTGCAACCGTTCCAGCTCCAAGAATCACAACTTCTGTTGGTCGAACGCCTGTTACACCGCCCATCAAAATTCCGTTTCCTCCGTTTGTAGAAGACATCAATTCGCTTGCGACCAAAATTGCCGTTGTTCCTGCAATTTCACTTAATAAACGAACGACTGGTAAATGATTTTGTTCATCACGAATAAATTCAAATCCAACTGCGTTTACACGTTTTGTAATTAATTTCTGAAAATATTCGCGTCTTAAGGTATTCGCCGGAACAGATGAAATAATCAACGCATTTGGTTTCACCCAATCAATTTCATCTAAAGTAAGTGGACCAACTTTTAGAATAATAGGTTTCTCGAAAACAGCTTGCGTATTGTAAGAAATTTGCGCACCAGCTTCCGAATATTCTTTATCCGAATAATTTGCACCTTCTCCTGCTCCAGTTTCTATCGTAACTTGATGTCCATTATTGATCAAAATTTCGACTGCATCAGGAGAAAGACAAATTCTTTTTTCTTGATTATTTGTTTCTTTTGGAATTCCAATATCAAAGCGTTCTTTCTTATGAGGAATCTCTAAACGCTCGGGTTGAGGAATAAGATCTTCCTGAGAAAAAGGCGTGAAAATATTTTTTCCGTCCATATAGTATTAGCTAAAATTTAAATGACGAACTCCATCTACATTTTCCAATGTAATTGTGTGGTGCTCATCTGGTATAAAGTTAGCAATTTTATTTGGCCATTCCATTAAACAGTATTGATTAGAATATAAATATTCTTCAATCCCAAAATCTAAGGCTTCATCTTCGTGATTTAGACGATAAAAATCGAAATGATAAACTTTTCCATTATCGGTGTCATATTCATTAACAATCGAAAAAGTTGGGCTCGAAACTTCATCATTTGTTCCCAAAGCTTTTACAAACTCTTTGATAAAAGTTGTTTTTCCAGCTCCCATTTCTCCTTCGAAAGTGATTAATTTATACTGAAGTTGATCGATTATTTTTTGAGCAACTTCTGGTAATTCGTCTAAATTATTGATGATAAATTCCATTTAAATTTTTGGTGTTAAAACAACCATTGGGATAATTATTTCCTCCAACGAAATTCCACCGTGTTGGTAAGTGTTTTTGTAATAATTAACGAAATGATTGTAATTTTTTGGATACGTTAAAAATAAATTTTCTTTTGCAAAGATATACTTTGACGTAACATTAACCTTAGGTAAAAGGAATTTTTCTGGTTGCTCAACCGCCAAAACATCTTTCGGATCGTATTGCAATTGTTTCCCCAATTTATAACGCAAATTTGTACTCGCTTCTTTGTCGCCAATCACCTTCGTAGGCTCTTTTACGTAAATTGTTCCATGGTCGGTCGTTACAATAATTTTCATCTTTTCTTGCGCCGCTTTTTTCACAATTTCCATTAAATATGAATTCTCAAACCAATGTTTTGTGATCGAACGATACGTTTTATCATCACGAATAATTTCTCCAACAATTTTGTTGTCTGTTTTCGCATGCGAAAGAATATCGATAAAGTTGTAGACAATTACATTTAGATTATTCTTTTTGTAATTATTAAAATCATCTGCAATTTTTTTCTCGAAATCAGAATTTAAAATTTTGAAATAATTATACGATAAATCGCCAAAACCAAGACGTTTTAATTGTTCTCCTAACAATTCTTTTTCGTACATATTTTTATTTCCTTCATCGGTATCATTCAACCAATATTCAGGATATTTTTTCTCAATTTCCAAAGGCATTAAACCCGAAAAGAACGCATTTCTTGCATATTGAGTTGCCGAAGGTAAAATACTATAATACAAATTTTCGGCTTCTGAATTATAATAACGATTGAAAATTGGCTCAATAACTTTCCATTGATCGTAGCGTAAATTATCCACCATAATCAATAAAACATTTTTATCTTTTCCAAGATGAGGTCGAACCAATTGATTGAAAATTGTATGCGATAAAACGGGACGATCTTCGTCCTCGTGCAACCAATCTTCGTAATTACGTTCTATAAATTTGAAGAAAGCTGCATTTGCTTCACTTTTCTGGTTTTCGATGATTTGAGAAAGTGCTGTATCTTCGATATTTTCAAGTTCAAGTTCCCAAAAAACTAATTTTTTATAAATTTCTTGCCAATCCTCATAATCGCGTGCATTCATCATATCCATTGTGATATTTCTGAATTCCTGTTGATAATTGATCACTGTTTTTTCAGAAATAATTTTCGATGCGTCCAAAATCTTTTTCAAACTCAATAAAATCTGATTTGGATTAACCGGTTTAATTAAATAATCTGCTATATGTGAGCCAATTGCATCTTCCATGATATGTTCTTCCTCACTTTTTGTGACCATAATAACAGGAAGATTTGGACGTAATTCTTTAATTTTTGGTAAAGCTTCCAAACCGCTTAAACCTGGCATATTTTCGTCGATTAAAACCGCCGCAAAGTTCTCTTTTTCTATTTCTTCTAATGCATCAGTCGCATTATTTATCATTGTAGTTTCGTAACCTTTCTTCTCTAAAAAAAGTTGGTGTGGTTTCAATAAATCGATTTCATCATCAATCCATAAAATTTTTATAGCCATTTGTTATATTTTTATTTTTTATATTGATTTCTACTTTTAGAATTATTCCAAATATAGCGATTACGGAAATGTTAAAATCAAAATTGTATGTTAAACAAAATTGTAGTTTTCCCAAAATTTGCGATGATTATTTAGCATAAATAATTCCAAAAATGATTTTTATCTAAAATATTTTATAAAAACTATTCTTAATCAAAAAAGTAACGTTCTGAATGAGTAAAAATTCTTATCTTTGCCGACAAAACAGTACGTTTGAATCCATTAAACAATAATAAGTTGAAGATAGTAAATGATCCAGTTCATGGATTTATTACGATTCCAAACGAGCTTATTTATCAGATTATTCAACATCCATATTTTCAGCGACTTCGTAGAATTACGCAAACTGGATTAACAGAAATGGTTTATCCAGGAGCGAGACATTCTCGTTTTCATCACGCTTTAGGTTGTATGCATTTGATGCAAAAAGCCTTAAATATTCTCAAAAGAAAAAACGTCGACATTACTCCAGAAGAAGAAAATGGAGCTTTAATCGCGATTTTATTGCATGATTTGGGACACGGACCTTTTTCTCATTCTCTTGAACATTCTATAATTAATGGTTCGCATCACGAAGAAGTTTCGCTTCGTTTGATGGAAGAATTGAATCAAATTTTTGATAATCGATTAGCTCTAGCTATTCAAATTTTTAAAGGAAATTATCCGAAAAAGTTCTTGTCACAATTAGTTTCGAGTCAGTTGGATTGCGATCGCATGGATTATTTGAAGCGCGATAGTTTTTACACAGGAGTGGTAGAAGGAAATATCAATCCGGAACGAATTATCTCAATGATGAATGTCTCGAATGATGAGTTGGTGATAGAAGCAAAGGGAATTTCGTCGGTCGAGAAATTTTTGATGGCGCGTATGTTTATGTACATGCAAGTGTACATGCATAAGAAATCGTTTACAGCAGAGAATTTTTTGATTAGCGTTTTGAGAAGAGCGAAAGAATTGACAAAAGCGGGAGAAAATCTTTTTGCAACGTTTGCTTTTAAATATTTTTTAGAAGAAAATGAAGTAGGAAGTTTATCGAAAGAAGGATTAGAAATTTTTACCCGTTTGGACGACTCGGATGTTTTATCAGCGATAAAAGAATGGCAGTTTCATGATGATTTAATTTTGAGTAAATTATCAAAAAATATCATTCAGCGTACATTACCAAAATCATATTTGATGGATACAAAATTATCCGAAGAAGAAATTTTGGTTGAAAAAAATAGAGTAGAAAATGCTTTAGGAATTGATGATGCAAGTTATTTTGTGGAACAAACAACGATAAAAATTATTCCGTACGAAAAATCAAAAAGTCCAATAAAGGTTTTATATAAAAATGGTGAGGTAAAAGAAATTTCGAGTTCAGAAAAAAGTTTGTTAACGCAATTTTTGCAACAAGAAATTACAAAATATCATTACCACAGCGTTTAAATAGTGATTTGAAGAATTTGACAAAAAAGTTAAATAACTTAAATAATCATTTTATAATTTTAAGAATAATTATTAGTTTTGCAGACTATGAAATTTAAAGCTGCAGAGATTGCGCAATTATTGCAAGGAACCGTAACAGGTGATGCAAATGTAGAGGTTTCCACATTATCGAAGATAGAGGAAGGAAAAGAAGGTTCGATTTCGTTTTTGGCTAATCCGAAATACGAGCATTTTATCTATACAACAAACGCTTCTATTGTGATTGTGAGTAAGGATTTTGTGGCAACAGATTCTATTTCGTCTACATTGATTGTAGTTGAAGATGCTTATCAAGCCTTTACACAGCTGTTGCAGTATTACAATACGATAAAAAATAATAAAGTTGGAATAGAAGAATATACGAAAGTAAATTCTACTGCGCAACTAGGAGATAATGTATATGTTGGAAGTTTTTCTTATATTGGAGCTAATGTTTCGATTGGAAATAATGTAAAAATATATCCAAATGTAACGATTGGCGATCATGCTAAGATTGGTGATAATACCGTTTTACATTCGGGCGTACAAGTGTATGAAGAGTGTGAAATTGGTCAAAATTGTATCATTCATTCTAATGTTGTGATTGGTGCTGATGGTTTCGGTTTTGCGCCAAATCCAGATGGTTCTTTCGAAAAAATTCCTCAAATAGGAAATGTTTTGATTGAAGATAATGTCGAAATTGGAGCAGGATCAACAATAGATAGAGCAACAATGGGATCAACAATTATTCGTAAAGGAGTAAAATTAGATAACCAAATTCAAATTGCTCACAACGTTCAAATTGGTAAAAATACCGTTATTGCTTCGCAAAGTGGAGTAGCAGGATCTACAAAAATTGGACGTAATTGTATGATTGGAGGTCAAGTTGGTATCGCAGGTCATTTGACAATCGGAGATTTTGTACAAGTACAAGCTCAGAGTGGTATTAATGGTGATGTAGAAAGCAAAACGCAATTGTATGGTTCGCCAGCAATGGAGGCGTCAAGTTTTAGAAAATCGTACGTACATTTTAGAAAGTTTCCAGAAATTGTGAAACGAATCGATAAATTAGAAAAAGAGAACAAACAAAAGTAAAAGTTAATGTCTGATAAACAAAAAACTTTAGCGAATGAAGCCGTTCTAAAAGGTGTTGGCTTACATACAGGTAAATTTGTTACCTTAACATTTAAACCAGCCGAACCAGATACAGGATTTGTATTTGTTAGAACAGATTTAGAAGGTCAACCTCAAGTAGAAGCTGATGCACAATATGTTGTGAGTACAGCTAGAGGAACAACTTTAGAGAAGAAAGGAGTTAAAGTACATACCACAGAGCACGTTTTGGCGGCTTTGGTAGGTATGGATATTGATAATTGTTACATTGAAATTGACAATGCGGAACCACCAATTATGGACGGTTCTTCTCGTTTTTTCGTTGAAGCAATAGAATCTGCTGGAATTGTAGAGCAAGATAAAGACAGAGAATATTATAGAATTAAAGAAATTGTAACGTACATAGATCCAGAAACAGGATCAGAAATCACGGCGATTCCTGCAGATGAATACCAAGTTACAGCAATGGTAGATTTCGGAACGAAAGTTTTGGGAACTCAAAATGCAACTTTAACATCTATCAAAAACTTCAAACAAGATATCTCTCAAGCAAGAACGTTTTGTTTCTTACACGAGTTAGAGCAATTGTTGGAAGCTGGTTTGGTAAAAGGTGGAGATTTAGACAATGCGATTGTTTATGTTGACAAAGAAATTACACCAGAAACAAAAGAAAAATTATGTAAAGCATTCAATAGAGATGATGTTTCTATTCGTCCGAATGGAATTTTAGATCATCTGACTTTACATTATCCAAACGAAGCTGCTCGTCACAAATTATTAGATGTTGTAGGGGATTTGGCTTTAGTAGGTAAAAAATTGAAGGCTAAAATTATTGCAACAAAGCCTGGACATCATACCAATACAAATTTTGCAAAGAAATTAAGCAAACAAATTAAATTAGCGCAACGTAACAAAGTGCCAGAATTTGATTTGACAGCAGAACCGGTTTATGATATTAATGATATCATGAAGTTATTACCACATCGCCCACCATTTTTATTGATTGACAAGGTAATTTCTAAAAGTGCAACAGGTTTAATCGGTGTGAAAAATGTAACGATGAACGAGCCTTTCTTTGTTGGACATTTTCCTAAAGAACCTGTAATGCCGGGTGTATTGCAAATCGAAGCAATGGCACAATTAGGAGGTTTATTAATTTTAGGAGAATTAGAAAATCCTCAAGATTATTCAACTTATTTCATGAAAATTGAAAGTGCTAAATTTAAACGCAAAATTATTCCAGGTGATACATTGGTGTTTAAATTAGAGTTGGTTGAACCAATTAGAAGAGGAATTGTTCATATGCAAGGAATTGGATATGTAAACAACCAAATTGCTGTGGAAGCAGAAATGATGGCAGTTATTACAAAAGAATAATTAAAGAAATGGAAATTATGAATCATCCGATGGCATATGTTCATCCAACTGCAATAATAGGTGAAAATGTTACAATCAGTCCTTTTTCTTCTGTTTACGAAGATGTAGAAATTGGTGATGGAACATGGATTGGTCCTAATGTAACAATTATGTCAGGGGCGCGTATTGGAAAAAATTGTAAAATTTATCCAGGTACAGTAATTTCTGGTGAGCCTCAAGATTTGAAGTACGAAGGGGAAAAAACTTTAACATATATTGGAGACAATACAACAATTCGTGAATGCGTTACTGTAAACAAAGGAACCAATGCATTAGGTTATACTAAAATTGGTGACAATTGTTTGATTATGGCAACTGCACATATTGCGCACGATTGTGTTGTAGGAAATAATGTTGTAATCGTAAATGCGGTTGGTTTAGCAGGACATATAGAAGTTGGAGATTTCGCTTTTATTGGTGGTTATAGTGCGGTTCATCAGTTTACAAAAATTGGAGAACATGCTTTTGTAGCTGGTGCGACACAAATTCGTAAAGATGTTCCTCCGTACGTTAAAGCAGCAAAAAATCCTGTTGCTTATGCGGGAGTTAATGCAATTGGATTGAGAAGAAAAGGTTTCACATCAGAAGAAATCTTCGAAATTCAAGGTATTTACAGAATCTTATATCAACAAAAAAATAACGTATCTCAGGCTGTAGAACAAATCTTAGAAAAATTCCCAGATTCACATTATCGTGAAGTAATCCTTGATTTTATCAATACAAGTGATCGCGGAATTATGAAAGGATATAGCTCGGGAGTTTAATAAAATAACAATAGAATAAATGGCAACAACTTCTGATATCAGAAAAGGTTTATGTATTATTTTTAATAATGATACGTATAAAATTATCGAATTTTTACACGTAAAACCAGGTAAAGGTCCTGCTTTCGTTCGTACAAAATTAAAATCATTAACTAATGGAAAAGTATTAGACAATACATTTTCTGCTGGTCATAAAATTGAAGAAGTTCGTGTAGAAACACGTAACTACCAATATTTATATGAAGATGATAATGGTTTCCACTTCATGAATAATGATGATTTCTCTCAAGTTTATTTAAACAAAGATTTAATTGATAATTCACAATTTATGAAAGCTGGTGACGAAGTAAAAATCTTGTTCCGTGCATCTGATGAAACAGCTTTAGCAGCTGAGTTACCAACTACAGTTGTAATGGAAATTACATACACAGAGCCAGGTCTTAAAGGTGATACAGCTACAAATGCTACAAAACCTGCAACGACAGAAACTGGTGCTGAAATCCGTGTTCCTTTATTCATCAACGAAGGTGATAAAGTGAAAATCAACACAGAAGACGGTTCTTATGTAGAACGTATTAAAGAATAATAAATTCTCAATAATTATAAAGAAAAGTAGCTAATTTTAGCTACTTTTTTTATTAGTTAAAATCAAGATTAACTCAATTTAAGTTATCGGATCGTGTTTGGAAGTACTCAAAACAGTTTGAAACAAATATTATTGATTCCTTAGAAATAGCTTTAAAAAATGGAGATATTATGAGAAAGCTTTTGATTATTTTTTTTTGTTGTTTTTAGTTTAAGTTTATTTGCTCAAGAGTTGATTGATACTAATGAAGATGGAATTCCTGATATTGAAGATCATTGTCAAACTGTAAAAGGTCCAAAAGAAAATAATGGATGTCAGTGGTAAGAAGTCATTTGTAAATTTCCTTTATCATTAATTTTTAATTTTGAACAAATACATTTAGCAAATCATCATTTAAAGATGTTAGATGAAATAATAAAATTGAGTAAAACGAATAAAATTGATAAATTAGTTATTATTAGTACTCAAAGGAAAAATAGTAAAAAAGGTTTATCAGAAAATAGAGCTATTGAAGTCAAGAAATATTTAAAGAAAAATTATTTTAATACGAATAAGTATGAGATAGTTTTAAAAGAAGAAAATGAAGATAAAATATTTTTTAAAGTTGAAGAGAAACCAAACTAATGATTTCTCTTCTAATATTTTTATTTCAAACTACTGAAGTATCCTCTCAAAATTGCCTCGTTAGCAGAATTTCTCGTATCAATTTCTAAAATCTTCGGACGATTACTTTCTGCGTAAAAATTAGTGAACGTATTTTCTAAATCAGTTAAATTTGAAACAACGTTATATTCAAAATCATACATTTTAGCCAAATGTTCTGCTGTAAAATGATGTTTGGTTTCGAAATAATCTTCAACAACATCTGTTTTAGAAGGGCCAGGAATAAATTTGAAAATATTTCCGCCTCCATTATTAATCAAAATAATTCTAAAATTATTCGGCATATTCACATTCCACAACGCATTCGAATCATAGAAAAACGAAATATCTCCCGTAATCATCACCGTACTTTGTTCAGAAGCGATGCAAGCACCAATCGCTGTAGACGTAGAACCATCAATTCCACTTGTTCCGCGATTACAGAAAACAGGATTCGAATTGTTATGATCAAACAATAATCCGTAACGAATAACTGTCGAATTTCCGTACTGAATTTGCCAATTTTCAGGATAATTTCTGATAATAGAATCAAATGCTTTCAAATCACAAAATGGAATCATATTGATGTAATTTTTGTGTTTGATATTATTCGCTTCTCGTATCGAATTCCATGTGTTGTAATATTCTGATTCTTTTGGATTAACAAACGGAACAAATTGTTCTAAAAACAATTCAGGTTTCGTCTCAATTTTATCTGTTAATGCTTGGAAAGTGTCTGGTTGCCAATATTCATCTAAATGCCAATGTTGCGTTGGTTTTTGATCGCGTAAGAATTTTTTAATCTTTTTGGAAACGACATTTTGCCCAATTGTCAATAAAACATCAGGTTTCAACGCTTCTAATTCTTCTTCCGAATAAGGGAAAATAACTTGATCTATTTTATTGAAAAATCGTTCATCATGAATATTTGACGTCACTTCTGTCAACACAACAACCGAATCATCTTGGGCTAATTGTTTTACAAAATGATCAAATTCGGCATCAGGATGATGTAATCCGACCAAAATCATTTTACGCGTCGAAGCATTCCAGCGTTTCATAAAATCAATCACATCAATTTCAGGATAATCTTTTGCAGTAATTGTAATTGTATCAACTTCAATATCTGGTGTTGTTACAGACTCGTACAAAGGTTCAGAAAAAGGCATATTGATATGAATTGGCGCAGATTTGTGCATACAATCAATCAATGCATATTTCGTCAACAACATATTTCGCGTTAAATCATCTGTATCTTCACTTTCGGAAAGTTGAACATTATGAACAGAATGTTGCTCGAATAAATTATTTTGACGAATAGTTTGTCCATCAAAATTATCAACTAAATGTTCGGGACGATCGGCAGATAGTACAATTACAGGAACATTTTGAAAAAAAGCTTCCGTAATTGCTGGATAATAATTTGCCGTTGCCGAACCAGAAGTACAACAAACCACAACAGGTTTCTGAATTTGCTGAGCCATTCCCAAAGCTACAAATCCAGCCGAACGCTCGTCGATTACACTATAAGTTTTGAAACGTTTGTCATTCGCAAATTGCATCGTTAATGCTCCGTTTCGAGATCCTGGCGATAATACGATATGTTCAATTCCGAAAGCCAAAAAAGTTTCGGCAATCAATTGAACATTTAATTTATTTGATATTTTTCTCAACGTAGTTGTCTTAAATTATAAAAGGTTTTGATTAGCAAATTTACTAAACAAAACCTTTCAAAAAGTATGATATTTTTAAGAATTAAGTATGTAAACCTCCGTCTACACTCAAAACTTGCCCTGTTACATAACTTGATAAATCTGAAGCTAAGAATAAACATGCATTTGCAACGTCTTCAGGCTGTCCTCCACGTTTTAATGGAATTCCATTGCGCCATTCTTCAACCACTTTTTGATCTAAAACTTCTGTCATTTCAGTTTCGATAAAACCTGGTGCAATTGCATTACAACGAATGTTACGAGAACCTAATTCTAACGCAACAGATTTAGAGAAACCAATTAAACCAGCTTTAGATGCAGCATAATTTGCTTGTCCCGCATTTCCCTTGATTCCAACGATAGAAGACATATTCACGATAGATCCAGAACGTTGTTTCATCATCGGTTTGATCACTGCTTTTGTTAAGTTGAAAGCCGAATTTAAGTTTGTTTGAATTACTTTTTCGAAATCTTCTGCAGACATTCTCATCAACAAATTATCTTTTGTAATTCCAGCATTATTAATTACAATATCAACTTGACCAAACTCAGCAATTACATCTTCTACTAATTTTTGAGCAGCTTCGTAATCAGAAGCATCAGATTGATATCCTTTTACTTTACCGAATTGTCCCAATTCTTCTTCCAAAGCTTTAGCTTTTTCTACAGAAGAAGCATAAGTAAAGGCAACGTTAGCGCCATTTTTTACAAAAACTTCAGCAATACTTTTTCCAATACCGCGAGTTGCGCCTGTAACGATTGCTGTTTTACCTTGCAATAAATTCATGTTTATAGGTATTTTATATTGCTTCAAAAATACGATTTTTTACGAGAGTTAAAAATGTTAAAATTTACTTTATCAATTTTCTTTAACAATTTGTGGTATTATAATTGAAAACATTGATTCTTATAACCAATAAAAAAATAAAAACATGAAGAATTTATTGAAATTTTTGGCGGTAACATTTTTCGCCTTATTTGTATTTACGGCTTGTAGCGATGATGATGATCCAGCAAACAATGATTTCTTTGCAGGAACTTATAAAGGAAAAATAAGTTATGTTGATGGAAATAATACTCTTTCTGCTGATAATGGAAGTGTATTTGTAACTAAAATTGCAAGTGGAACAAAGTATAATTTTGCTTTTTCTGATAAAATTCCAGATTTGAACGGTGTTGAGTTTGAGAAGAAAGGTGACAATACTTTGGTAAGTGTTGGAGCAGATGAATTATCTTACATTAGAATTGATAATTCAAAATTAACTATTCTTTATACAAAAGATGGTAAAACTTGGACTGCGAATGCAACAAGATAATTTTTAGGAATAACAATAGAAAAGACGTTCAGTTGTGAGCGTCTTTTTTTTACAATATTTTGAGCTGAAAATAGTTAAATATAAAATGATGTTTTATGAGAACGATTGTATGTTTTGCTTCAGTATTAATGGTGATATTTTCTTGTAATAATGAAGATGATAGCCAGAATACTATTTACAAAGAAAAATATGAAAAACGATTTATTATTTTTCAAGATTCTTTAGGAGGAATTGTACAAGATAGTGGAGTAGTGCAAGTTTCTCAATCTAAGAATTTATATAAATTTGATTTTATCACAACTCAAAAAATTGATCCGATAGAAAATATCCAGATGGAAATGACAGGAAGCAATTCGTTAAGAAACGTGGGGTGGACACCAACAAAACTGATTATGCTTTCTAGAGATAGTATCAATATTTCTTACAAAGAAGGAAAACGATATTGGTTAGTCAATTCGATTAGTAAAAATTAAACATAAAAAATCCACTCAATATTGAGTGGATTTTTTATGTATGATTTAAAATTTCAGATTATAATCCGAAAGCTGTTTTAATTTGATCTACGAAGTCTAATTTTTCCCAAGTGAATAATTCAACTTCAACTTCAACAACATCTTGTCCATTAGCTGATTCAAAACGTTTTGAAACCGTTTTTGGTTCTCTACCTAAGTGTCCGTAAGATGCAGTTTCTTTGTAAATAGGGTTTCTTAATTTTAATCTTTGTTCGATAGCGAAAGGCTTCATATCAAAGATTTCAGAAACTTTTGTAGAAATTTCTCCTTCTGATAACTCAACTTTTTGAGTTCCGAAAGTATTTACTAATAAAGAAACTGGAGCAGCAACACCAATTGCATAAGAAACTTGTACTAAAACTTCGTCAGCAACACCAGCTGCAACCAAGTTTTTTGCAATATGACGCGCAGCATAAGCAGCAGAACGGTCAACTTTTGATGGATCTTTTCCTGAGAACGCACCACCACCGTGAGCACCTTTACCACCGTAAGTATCTACAATAATTTTACGACCAGTTAAACCTGTATCTCCGTGAGGTCCTCCAATAACGAATTTTCCAGTAGGATTGATATGATAAGTAATACTATCTGTAAATAAATCGCGTAAATGAACAGGTAACTGCGCTTTTACACGTGGAATTAAAATACTTACTAAGTCATTTGTAATTTTATCTCTCATGGCTTCTTCGTTTGCGAAGTCATCATGTTGAGTAGAAATTACAATAGTATCGATACGAACAGGTTTGTTGTCATTATCATATTCAATTGTTACTTGAGATTTAGCATCAGGACGTAAATATGGTAACAAATCTTTTTCGTATTTACGGATATGCGCTAATTCTTTCAATAATCTGTGCGATAAATCTAACGCCAAAGGCATATAGTTTTCAGTTTCGTTTGTAGCATAACCAAACATCATTCCTTGGTCACCAGCACCTTGCTCTTCGTCAGATTGTTTGTCTACACCTTGGTTAATATCTGGAGATTGTTCGTGAATTGCAGATAAAATTCCACAAGAACTTGCATCAAACATATATTCACTTTTCGTGTAACCAATTTCAGCAATTGTTTCTCTTGCTACACGTTGTAAATCAATGCAAGAATTAGATTTTACTTCACCTGCTAAAACAACTTGTCCAGTTGTTACTAAAGTTTCACAAGCTACTTTACTTTTTGCATCAAATGCTAAAAAGTGGTCAAGAATTGAATCAGAAATTTGATCGGCAATTTTATCTGGATGCCCCTCAGAAACTGATTCTGACGTAAATAAATATGACATTTCTATACTTTTTTTAATGATAGAGGGAAGGAGAAAACTGAAGTCCTGTTTTAGCAATTGTTTTATGAGGTTGCAATCAGTCAAATCATTCCTCTCGATTTTTCGAGCTCAAATATACAATGAATAATATGAATAATGAAAAATATTTAACATTTATTAGTATATAAAAATTATAGAGTTTAACTTTTTATCTTTTTTAGAATAGAACAAAAAACGGTGTGTTTTAATAAATTATAAATATATTTTCTGTAAATGATTAATTTTTTTAATCTATATAGATAATTATTCAAAATAATATTGTTACTTTAGAAAAAAATTAATTGAAATGAAATTTGACACTCTCGATCAACAGCTGCTAATGTATCTACAAGAAAACAGTAAAATTACCTATAAAGAATTATCTGATAAGTTAAATTTATCGTCAACTGCAATTCATGAAAGAATCAAGAAATTAGAAAAATCAGGAATTATTTCTAAATATGTTGCGCTTGTAAATAGAAGATTAATTAACAGAGAACTTTTGGTATTTAGTCATATTAAGTTACAACAACATTCTACTGATAACATCAAGATTTTTGAGAACGAAATTGTGAATTTAAAAGAAGTTCAGGCGAGTTATCATGTAAGTGGTGATTACGATTACATTATCAAAATGTCTTTCGAAAATATGGACGAATACAGAGATTTTATGGTAAATAAACTAACAACAATAAAGGTAATTGGTAGTACTCACAGTACTTTTGTGATTGGTGACGTAAAAGATGATACCGCTTTCCAATTGGTATAAAAATATAAGAATGGTTCTGATAGATTAGAACTTTTTTTGATTGAATAAGTAAAAATAGAGAAGACATGAGCAAGGAAATAGCAGTTTTAGGAGCTGGTTGTTTTTGGTGTGTGGAAGGAATTTTTAATTCGATAAATGGAGTAGAACAAGCTATCTCTGGATTTGCAGGAGGTAATGTAGAAAATCCTACTTATCGTCAGGTTTGTGATACAGATACAAATCACGCGGAAGTTGTTGAAGTTACTTTTGACAATGAAATGATTTCGTACAAAGAATTATTAGAAATTTTTTGGAATATTCATAATCCAACACAGTTAAATAGACAAGGAAACGATGTCGGTACACAATATCGTTCGAGTATTTTTTACACATCAGAAGAACAAAAAAAACAAGCAGAAGAATCGTTAAAAGAGTTTGATAACGGAACTTTGTATGAAGATAAATTCGTTACAACAATAGAGCCTTTAGATAAATTTTGGCCAGCTGAAGATTATCACCAGGATTATTACAATGAAAATCCAGATCAGCCATATTGTTCGGCAGTTGTTGGACCAAAAATTGCAAAATTTAAATCTAAATTCAAACAGATTTTAAAATAAGAAAAGCGACCAATTGGTCGCTTTCATTTTATTTTCCTTTTTTGCGTGCTTTCGCTTTTTGCTTTTGCTGACCACGGTTTTTAGGTTTAGATTTTGGTGGTTTACGTTTCGTAGGACCTCCTAAATTCACCTTTTTATTTTTATCTTTTTTCTCGTGAAATGCTGCACCACGTTCTTCAATTTTTACAGTTGTAAGCTGTTTCATTTTTACAACATCTTTCTCGAACTCACGTTTTACAGGATTAATTTTTACGTCCTCTTCAGGGAAAGGAATCTCTTCAATCTCTTTATCCATCAAGGCTTCGATATCATCTAAACGTTCAATTTCTTTTTCAGAAAAATAAGAAATCGCTTCTCCTTTTTTATCCGCACGTCCTGTACGCCCAATTCGGTGAATATATTGTTCCGGAACATCTGGAATTTCGAAATTGATAACATGCGTAACATCTGGAATATCCAAACCACGAGCCATAATATCTGTCGTTATAATTCCTCGGTATTCATCTCTAGTAAAGGCTTCCATTGTTCTCAAACGATAATTTTGAGATTTGTTAGAATGAATTACTCCAAATTCATCTGGATAAATTTCATCTAAATGATTGAAAATTAAATCAGCATGTTTTTTATTATTTGAGAAAATTAAAACTTTCTCAAATTTTGCTTTGTCTTCTAATTGATGAACAATTAAATTCAATTTTGTATTGAAATTCTCAACTGGAATAGCCAATTGAGTGATTTTTTCTAATGGTGTTCCCGAACGAGCCAATGAAATTTCAATAGGATTTTTGAAATATTCGTGTAACATATCATCTACTTGATCTGTCATCGTAGCAGAAAATAAAATGTTTTGACGTTTTTCGCTCATCATTGTAAATAAATGAATCAGTTGCGGACGAAAACCTAAACTCAACATTTCGTCAAATTCGTCAACCACTAATTTCTTCATTTCTTTGAATGATAATACATTGTCTATCGCCAAATCTAAAACACGACCTGGTGTTCCAACCAAAATATCAACGCCTTCATACACCAATAATTTTTGAGTATTGATGTTTACACCACCATAAATTCCTAAAACACGAACATTGATAAACTCCGTTAATTGCTCTAAAATATCGGTAACCTGAACAACTAATTCGCGCGTCGGAACCAAAATAACAATCTTTGGTTGATTCGTTTTAGAGTATTGATAAGTATTCAATAAAGGTAATAAGTAAGCCATTGTTTTACCTGTACCTGTTTGGGCAATTCCCATTATATCTCGTCCAGAAAGAATCGGTTTGAATGATTTTTCTTGAATTGGAGTTGGGGTTGTGATATTCAACTTTTCTAAAGCCGAACTCAATTGTTTTGTTAATTCGAAATCCGCGAATGTAGCTTTCATTTTGCAAAGATAAGTTTTCTTGATGACTTCTTAAAAACTCAATGTGCAATCCGTTCAAATTCGTTGAAACTTCGTACTTTTGCATTTCGATTAAGTAAAAAGGAATAAAATGAGTTTAAAACAATACATCACGCAGAATGTTTTAGAAGCGATTCAAAACGTTTATCAAATTTACCCTGAATCTGTTGAAATTCAGTTCACAAGGAAAGAGTTTGAAGGTGATTATACATTAGTTGTTTTCCCATTAATCAGAACTTTGAAAGGTAAACCAGAAGAAATCGGTACTAAAATCGGTGAAAATTTGGTTGAAAATAATAAAATTACAGCGTTTAATGTTGTAAAAGGTTTCTTGAATATGAGTTTAAACTCAGTAGAATTTTTAGAAAATTTTACTCAAAATGCTCAAAATTCAACTTTTGGAATTACGAAAGTTGATGAAAATTCTAGAACGGTAATGGTAGAATATTCATCGCCAAATACAAACAAACCTTTGCATTTAGGACATGTTCGTAATAATTTGTTAGGATTTTCGGTTTCTCAAATTATTGAAGCAGCAGGAAATAATGTGATTAAAACACAAATTATTAATGATCGTGGGATTCACATTTGTAAATCGATGATTGCTTGGGAAAAATTTGGAAATGGTGAAACGCCAGAATCTGCAAATATGAAAGGCGATCATTTGGTTGGAAAATATTATGTGGAATTTGACAAACATTATCGTCAAGAAATCAAAGAATTAGAAGCGCAAGGAAAATCGGAAGACGAAGCGAAAAAAGAAGCTCTAATTTTCTTAGAAGCACAAGAAATGCTGCGTCAATGGGAAGCACAAGAACCAAAAGTTATTGAGCTTTGGCAAAAAATGAACGGTTGGGTGTATGATGGTTTTGCAAAAACGTACAAACGTCTTGGTGTTGCTTTTGACGAATATTTATACGAATCAAATACCTATATTTTAGGAAAAGATATTGTTGAAGAAGGTTTAAACAAAGGTGTTTTTTACAAAAGAGAAGATGGTTCTGTTTGGATTGATTTGACTGCAGAAGGTTTGGATGAAAAATTAGTTTTACGTTCGGACGGTACTTCAGTTTATATCACGCAAGATTTGGGAACTGCAGTAGAGCGTTTCAAAAATAATCCGACGTTAGAAGAATTGACGTATGTTGTAGGAAATGAGCAAGATTATCACTTCAAAGTTTTATTCTTAATCTTGAAAAAATTAGGTTATTCTTGGGCTGATGCTTTACATCACTTGTCTTACGGAATGGTTGATTTACCAAACGGAAAAATGAAATCTCGTGAAGGAACAGTTGTAGATGCAGATGATTTGATGCAAGAAGTTTACAATACTGCAAAAGAGATTTCTGAAGAATTAGGTAAATTAGACGGAATGTCTGATGATGAGAAAGCTGAATTGTACGAAACAATTGCAATGGGAGCTTTGAAATATTACATTTTGAAAGTAGATCCTAAGAAACGTATTTTATTCGATCCGAAAGAATCTGTAGATTTTAATGGAAATACAGGACCATTTATTCAATATACTTTTGCACGTATTCAGTCTTTATTGAGAAAAGAATCTCCAAAAGAATTTGATGCAAATGTAATAGAATTGAATGATGCTGAAAAAGAAATTGTTCGTGCACTATACGATTTCGAAGATACAATAGAAAAAGCGGCGACAGAAATGAGCCCAGCTTTGATTGCTAATTACGTATATGAGTTGGTGAAATTATTTAATTCATTCTACCAAAACAATCCAATCTTGAAAAATGAAGATGAAAATGTGAAAAACTTCCGTTTATATCTGTCTCAATGGGTTGCAAATACGATTCAGAATTCGTTACGTTTATTAGGAATTGGTGTTCCTGAAAGAATGTAATCGACTTATAAAAAAAATAAAATGCCTCATCAATTTGGTGAGGTATTTTTTTAACTTTACAATATGAAAATAGGAGATTTACTGAAACAAAAAGATCCTCACGATAAATTTAATTTGAAACGATTTCACGATGCGCAAAGTTTTGTGTACGATGAAATTTTGATGGAAGTTCATGCAGGAAAAAAGCAAACGAATTGGATTGTTTTTATGTTTCCTCAATTAGTTGGATTAGGTTCGAGTGATTCGTCATTAGAGTTTGCAATTTCATCGAAAGAAGAGGCTAGAGCTTTTGTAAAAGATGAAGAACTTTGGGGAAATTATTTAGAAGTTTTATCTGTATTATTAATGAAACATAAAGGCGTAATTCCGCAATTAATTTTCGGAAAAAATGATGCAATGAAACTGAAATCAAGTTTGACATTATTCAACTTTATAGTTCCAAAAGAAAAAATTATCAAAGATGTTTTGAAGTTTTTTTATGCAGATCAAGTCGATAAAAAAACATTAAGTATATTGAAACAAATGAATAAATAAAAAAATCTCGAGCATTTGCTCGAGATTTTTTTGTGAGATTATTTTTTTACAATAACTTTTGTTGAGGTAACTTCATCATCAGATTGAATATTAACTATATAATTTCCATTATTTAAATCAAAATTAATATCTTGAGAAGAGCTTAAAGATTTTACTAAACTTCCGGAGAAATTATAGACATTGATTTTAGTATTTGTGTTTTTTAAGTTTGAAATAAAAATCTTTCCATTAGAACTTATAACTTTTACAGAATTTTTTGTTGATAAGTTTTTTGTTGATAGAGTAGAGGTTGTTCCTAGCTTTCCGTCATAAACTTCTACTTTATATATATTTAAAGCTTGATCACCTCCTAAATAAATAGTTCCTGCACCTCCCTTATATTCAATGTAATCGGTTGGAATATTGTCATTACCATTTACATCAACTTTACTAATAACTTCTTTTCCATCTGTTATATATAATGTTCTCGTTCCAGAAGAGCTTCCTGATTTAAACCAAACTTTTATTTTAACTGGTTCTGTGACAGAAAAGAATAAATATCTTTTTGGATATCCAATGCAAACTCCTAATGAATAATATATCTGCTGTAATTATCTAAAATTTGCTTAAATAATATCATAACCATCCAATAATCTTTAAATAAATATAATCAGTCTCCCACATTTGATGAACGAAATTGTTTTTATCTTTAAATTCATTTGCGGCTGAAACCAAAATATGATTGGGAGCTGAAATTAAATCTCGTTTTCTCAATATCCGATTAATACTCGATTCTGAAATATAAATTCCTAGTTTATCGGTCATTTTATAAGCTAATTCTCTCTGTAATCTTCCCTAAAAACC
>NZ_DEVJ01000027.1:0-5045 GCF_002362875.1 Empedobacter sp. UBA3239
GCGGCTAAAATTACACATAATGGCTCGGCGAATTGGCGAAGTAGCGAAGCTGTATCGAAGATACAAAAGCGGAGCTATTTAGCCAAGTCGCTTGTTGTAAGCAGTCCGCGAAGCGGCGGCTTACGGCAAGCGACGTAAGTCGCCGAGCCATTGTTAGCAAGGAGCGCAGCGGATTGCTAACAACGTTTGGCAAATTGGCGATGGAGCCGACTTTTAGCACAAATGTTGAATAGAATTACTAATCTTCAACATTGCACAAAAGTTCAATAGAAGTACTTCACCGGCTCTATTGCCAATTTGTTTGTTATGTGCCGTTTTATTCCATTTTATACATTTAACAATTGCTGAAACGTAAAGTCGGGTTTAAACATTTCAATTTCGTTTTGAGTTGATTCTTCTTGTGCTTCTTTGCCATAGATAAACATTTGCTGTTCATAATTTTTAACAGCCTCTTCAATGCTATTAAATTTTCCATCGGCTAGATTATCAGACAATATCAAGGCATCCACCAACCCACTATTTACTCCCTGCCCTGCAAAAGGCGGCATCAAATGTGCGGCATCCCCAATCATTGTTATGGGTAATGGGCGCTTGCTTTTCCAAGGCTTTTCTAAAGGAAATATCCGTGTAGCCAATCCTACAAATGACAACGTCGTATGAATCAATTCTTTGTAGCGTTCGTCCCAATCGGAAAATTCTTTCAGAAGAAAATCAACGACACTATTTCTGTTTTGAAAATCTACCTGCGTTTGGTTTTTCCATTCATCAGGTGTTTTAAAACTTATTCCAAAATGCAATGCACCATTATTATTGGGGTTAGCAAATAATAAATTACCTTGGTGAGATGCCATTAGCCGGTTTCCATTGCATAGCTGAAAAAATCCAGGACAGTTTATCTCTGGTTGATGAATATCGGCTTGTATATTGAAAGTACCTGTTTCTTCAACTTCCGTGTCGGTAACAAATTTTCTTACCTTGGACATCCCGCCATTGGCAAGAATAACCAAATCTGCTGTTTCACTCGGTTTATTCTCAAAAGTTAGTGTCCACTTCTTCTTACCAGGTTCAAGCATAACAAGTTTTCTATCCCAAATAACCGTGTCGTTTTCTAAACTATTCAACAAGATAGCCCTTAAGTCATTTCTGTTTATTTCAGGATTGTCAAATCGATTTTCGGGCTTTACATTTTTTGTGGATAAAATATTGCCTTTTTCATCAGCAATATTTACACCCATTGGTAAGGCTAAGTCATAATAAGTTTGTAACAATCCCGCTTTTTTCATTGCTTCCTGACCTGAACCTTTGTGTAGGTCAAGGGTTCCACCAAAAATCCTTGCCTCTCGGTCGTTGTCTCTTTCGTAAACTGAAACGTCTATGCCGTTTTGCTGTAATAATTTTGCCATAGTCAGTCCAACGGGTCCACCACCAATTATTGCAACGTTCTTATCACTAAGTAAATTCATTTGTTTGTCTGTATCTATTCGCATTGTCATTCAAAAATGGCACATAACGGGAAACGCATTGGCGAAGTGGCGGATAAATTGGACGAAAAGTTCAATTTAGCAATGACGTAGCCGATGTGTTTCCACAGAAGCTAAATTATTAAAAAAAGCTGAATGTGGAACACATTCGGCGGAATAAAATGCAGAAACTTTCAATTTAGCACTTAACCTGCCATTTTGCCAATGCGATGTTATGTGAAGGAATTTTTAGTATCTTTGTATTCAAATAATTCACATTTTATGTATTTCAGCAAGCCTTGGTAATTAAAAATTAAAGTAAATTATTAAATCGTCTTTTTGAGACGGTTGCTATTTGGTACGTTAATTTTTAATTTAAAATAAGGTAATAATGAAAAATATAAAACCCTTAACTTTTCCGTTTAATTCGGAAAATAATACATCCATAAAACAAAGTCTTTTTCGATTTCGAGAATATTTTGATTCTTCTACAATTGTTGGTTTAGGCGAAAACTCACATTTCATAAAAGAGTTTTTTACATTCAGGCATCAAGTTATTGAGTTTTTAGTAACTGAATGTGATTTTGACACCTTGGCATTTGAGTTTGGTTTTTCTGAAGGATTAGAAGTTGATAAGTGGATAAAATCACAAATTCCATTCGACGATTTGGATAAGTTACTGTCACACTTTTATTATCCAAATGAGTTTAAAGATACTTTGCTATGGCTTCGTCGGTATAATCAAGACAATAATAATCAAATTACCTTTTTAGGTGTGGATATTCCTAAAAATGGAGGTTCTTATTTTCCAAACTTTCGTATTGTATCTGATTATTTGCAAAGACTTTCAATCGTTTCTTCTGATGTCTTACAGAAGATTTTAAATCTTGCTGAGAAATTTGATTTCTATTCGACTTCTCAGCTTGCGTTAAATTTATCGCTTTTTGATGAAGCTGAACATAATGAATTAAAAGCATTGCTATTAAAAGTTTACATTCGTTTGGTCACTCTTCAACCAAAACTGGAAAGTTTAGAGTTTCAATCGATACTTCATCAAGTTAAAGGCTTGATTTATATGAATTATAATGCTGATGCTATGGAAAGCTTCATTACTGAAAAGGGAATTGAGGGAGATATGGGAGCAAAAGACCAGTATATGGCAGAAAGTATTGATTGGTTTTTGAAAAATTCACTTGGTAAAAAGATTATTTTAGTTGCCCACAATGCTCACATTCAAAAAACTCCGGTCGATTTTGACGGATTTATTAGTTGTTATCCAATGGGGCAAAGACTTTCGATGACTTTTGGAGAAAAATACAAAGCATTTGCAATAACTAATCTACGTGGAGAAACTGCCGCATTGTATCCTGATAATGATTATCAATTTGGTTTTAGGGTTGATAAATTTCCACTTGATTCTCCAGAGTCGGATTCTGTTGAATTTTTTATGCAGGAATTATCAGGAAAAGAATGCTGTTTAATAATCAATAAAAGTAAGGAATTAAAAAATTGTAGTAAGATTCGTTTTGATTCTATATATCTAAAAACTGAAATAGTAGATTCTTTTGATGGGATTTTCCTAATAGAAAAATCAACTGTTTCAGAAATAGTGGATTGAGAATTTATAAATTTAATTTCGAAACGGCACTTTCTTTTTGGAGGTGCCGTTTTATTCTTTCACATAACGGGCCGCGGCTTTGCGAGGGAGCGGATTTTAGCATAAGACTTCCAAGCGAAGACGGAACTTTAAATATAACGAAAATCTTTGAACGGAAACAATAACCCGCTCTCTTGCAAAACCGATGTTATCGGCTTTACTTCATTAATTCAATAGTTCGTTCAATATTTATTTCTTGTAAGAACGTTTTATCGTGGGAAATTACAATTAAAGTTCCTTCATATTCATTGATTGCATTGGTTAAAATTTCGATGTTTTGAAGGTCTAAATTATTGGTAGGTTCATCTAAGATAATAATGTCGGGAGATTGATTAGCAATGTTTAAACAACACAACATTAACCGCATTCTTTCTCCGCCACTCAATGTATGACAAGGCTTATCCCAATCATCTTTTGAAAATAAAAAACGGTCTAATCTGATTTTTACTTCGTGTTCCTGAAGGCCGGTTTGATTAAATTCTTGAGCTTGTTCATAAATCTGTAAATGATTATTGATTAAAGAATAATCTTGGTCAATATAAACAGAATGACTTTCAGCAATAAATATTTTTCCTTCCGTTGGTTTAAGTTTTCCGAGTATTATTTGGATAAGTGTGGTTTTTCCTGTTCCATTTTTTCCGTTGATAGCAATTCGTTCACCGCTGACAATTTGAATGTTTAGAGGTTTCTCCCATAATAAACCTCCTGTTCTATATGCGAAATTGATATTTTCTGCTATAAACAGATTTTTACCTTTATGAAGATTGGAAGAATCAAATTCAAATTTCATTTGTTCTATATCAGAAACGGAAAGCCTCAAATCTTGAAGTTCTTCTTTTATACCATTAATTTTATCTGAATGAACTCCGGCAATTTTTGCTGAGCTTCTTTCAGCATTATTCTTCCAAGCATCTGATACTATCTTGGGAAGTCCAGCTTTTCCTAAATTCTTTTTTGCTCGAACATCTAATTTTTGTTGTCGTTCAATTGTTTTTCGCTCCTTTTCTTTCGCCTTTCTAAGTGCTTTTTCTTTGCTCTGAATATCTTGACTTAAGGCGTTTTGTTCAATTTCTTTTTGCTCTTTATAAAATTCATAGTTTCCGCCATAAACTTTAATTTCATTTCTGTTGAGCTCACAAATAGGATTTAATAACTGAAGTAACTCTCGGTCGTGGCTAACGATTATAAAAGTTGCTCTTGAGGTTTGAATAAAATCGTATAGTAAGTCTCTACTGGATTTGTCAAGATGATTACTGGGTTCATCTAATAAAACAAATGATGGTTGATGAATAAATATACCTGCGAGAAAGACTTTTGTTTTTTGTCCTCCACTTAATTCGCTTAATTTTTGAGATAGTGATAAATCAGAAATATCCCAATAGCTTAGGGCTTCTTGACATTTTTCTTCTATCGTCCAATCGTCATTTAAAAGGCTATAATTCTTTTCATCTACACTTCCGTTTAAAATTTCGTGTAAAGCATTGAGTTTGGTTTCAACTTGTAAGGCTTGGGCAATTGTCAAATCATTAAACTGACCGAAAATTTGAGGAATATAATAGGGTTTGGTTTCGGAGGAAATTTGTCCGTCATCAGGTTCTAATTCCTTGGCTATAAGTTTGAGTAAAGTAGATTTTCCAACACCATTATTGCCAATTAATGCAATTTTATCGGAATGGTTTACTGTCATACTTAAATTAGTAAACAGCGTATTTTTATTGGGATGTGAATAGGATAAATTTTGAATCGTAAGCATAATTAATTTCTTTTTGAGTTTAACAAAAGTGGGAGCCCAATTTTTTGAGCTGATTGTTAGATTGTCTAAGAAATTAATTTTTACATTTTCTGCTTACTTTTTATTTATGTTGCAAATATAATATTTTTTCTGAACTACTTTATTTCGTATTGCCGATAACATTGTTTTTTCACGA
>NZ_DEVJ01000036.1:0-7569 GCF_002362875.1 Empedobacter sp. UBA3239
TAAGTTGTTCATTGTAAATGTTTTAAAGTTAAATTAATTTACTTATTTTCAATGAAATGAACAACTATATTATTTATTAATCAAAATGCACAACGGGTAGTTAAATATTTAATTTAGAAATCAGTAGTTTGCTCATAGTTTTTCATCTTTGATGAAATTACTATACATTTAATCTTATTTACTTGTTAAAAATCTATATATCAATATTATAAAATAAATTTAAAAAAATGAATGATAAAAATTTTCAGCGTGTAATCGAAATGTCTTTTGCGAGCGTTTATCCACATTATATCACGAAAGCAGAAAAGAAAAACCGAACAAAAACGGAAATTGACGAAATTATTTTTTGGTTGACAGGTTATACTGAAAAAGATTTGGAAGAAATTTTAACCAATAAAACCAACTTTCAAGATTTTTTTGAAAATGCGCCAAATTTTAATCCAAATGCGGCTAAAATAAAAGGTGTGATTTGTGGTTATCGTGTGGAAGAAATTGAAAATCCATTGATGCAAAAAATTCGATATTTAGATAAATTAATCGATGAATTAGCCAAAGGAAAAACGATGGAAAAGATTTTGAGAAGTTAGATTATTTCCACTTTTTGATATGCTCAATTGGTTGCTTTAATTGAAAACTTAACGATTTCATTTTCGCTTTTATCAACTTTTTTCGTCCATAATAACTTCTTGTGTAATGTAATTCTGCATCGCCTACAAGTTGCAACCATTGTTGATGAAAATATTCAGCCTTTTTCTTGTGTTGACCAATAATTTCGGGAACCGAATGATAATCTCTTTGTTTGAAAAGCTTCATCAACACACTTTTTCGTTCGATAAAATAACGTGGATTATCAATTGGATTTAAAATATTTTCGAGCGAATCTAAAAAAGTCGCCTTATCATAAGTTGTTGCCGACAATAAACTACACGAAATATTTCCCGATTTATCTACAGTTGTCAAAATATTTGTTTCTCGCAATTCATTAGACAATAAATTAAAATGTTGCAAAGTATTGAATAGCGCAACAGCTATTTTCTGAAAATCTTTGGTGATATCTCTATATTGAATATAAAGTTTGATGTTTTTGTAAAAATTAACTCCGAAATACACAATTCCGACCGTTGAAAGAAAAATTATGGTTGAAAGAAAACTTCTTTTCGACATCGAAAATAAAAGTGTTCGGATACTTTCTTCGAAAAAGAAAACGATAAAAGAGATGAATGAAAGTAGCAAACTTGTTGTTAAACTTTTTATCGACTTGGAATAATACAAATGTTTCGACAAATCATATTCTTTTTCTCCGTCATAAAAATACTTTAATTCATTATCAATCTTTGTTCCTTCGGCAATAGAATTTGTCCAAGAATCTCTAATTTGAATATCATTTTTGCTCCATTCTATCGTCTGCTGATTGTAATTTTCAATAGATTCCGCAGTAAATTGTTCAGGAAGATTCAGACGAGAAATACCATTCGAAATCGTGTTTTCCTTTTGCGAAATTCCAACAAAAGCCTCAAATCGTTGTCTCATTTTATCCAAATCTCCACCGCCATTTTGCGCAAACAAATCCAACGTAACCAAATGCCAAACGTTACTCACTTTATTTGGTTCTTCAGAATTCACACGAATCGCACGCCCACGCATCTGATTTGATGTTACAAAAGAACCTACATTACTCGCTAAAATCAAACTATTGATACTTGGTGCATCCCAACCTTCGCCCAAATAAGCGCGAGTTCCGACAATTATTTTGATAAAACCTTCATTGAATAATTTTGTTAAAACAGCCAACAAATTTCCTCTTGAATTATCTTCTGCAACAACTTCGAAAAAATTATCATCGAACATCACCGATTTGAACTGAATCGCTTCTGCTCTATCTTTGAACTGATAAATTATTTTTGGAAGAATGGTTTTTGAAACGATTACCATCGAACCTGTAATAATCGCAAGATGTGGAATTATTTCTGAATTTAGATTTCGAAGTTTTTCGAAAATTGGAAAAACACCTAGCTTAATTTTACTCGGTTCATTCTGTAAATTATCCGAATAAAATTCTTTTCGAATGTAATCCGTCAAAATCACCATGTGCAATTTATCGCCCAAATGTTGGTATTCTGACTTTACAATCTCTGCAATGCTATCAATTTTTTTTACACTATTTATCAGCGAATTTTTAACTTTTTGATTATAATGTAACGTAACTTTTTTCTGATCGATTGCTCCGATTCGTTTTAAATTCGTTAAAAATGATTTCAAAAATTTCTCGTGTTTCAAATAAAATTCTTCATCTTTAAACAACAGATAATTGAACATACATTCTGCCCAATAATAATTGAAAGTCGGAAAATCTATCGTTTCGTTTTCTAATAAATCCAAATGCTGAAAATCCAATGGCGTATCAAACGATTTCAGATAAATCACAAAAGACGCATACGCATCAAAATCTGCATAAATTTCGTCGAAACAACTTGCAGGCGTTTTGATAAAATCTAACGTCAAAACAAAATCATACAAAGCTGTATTTTCTTTGATTTCTTGGAAAAAAGCTTCTACTTCTTCAAGATTTTTAGAAATAATTTCACTCTCGAAATTTGTAGGAAATGAGCATAACAACAAATCTTGATGTGGACATAAATCTTTTTGTTTAACCAATTCTGGAACAGATATTTCGCAATCAATCGAACCACAAAAAGTGAGATAACGATTCCATTCTTCTTTGGCAACATCAAAAGGCGGCGTCGCAGTTAGCGCAACAACCTTTGGCGATAATTCACTTTTGATTTTATTGAGACTTTTCCACCATTCATTTTTTAGATGATGCGCTTCGTCTACAATCAAAGTTTTGACGTTATTTTCTTTTAATAATTGAATCAAAGATTGCTCATCTTTCATCATCGAAGCATGCAATCCTTGATAAGTAGAGATGGTAAGAAATTTTGGTTGATGAATATCCATCGAAATCCAATCGACTTCCTTATTATCAAGAAAAAGCTCAATAAATCGATCTTTCCATTGATTACGAATCGCTAAAGTTGGCGCTAAAATAAGCGTAGGCTCATTAATTCGAAGCATTACTTCCAATCCCAAAACCGTTTTTCCAGAGCCAGGCGGTGCTACAACATTAAGATGCGCATCTTCTAAATGAAATTCTAATTCATCTAAAACACGCCGTTGATAATCGCGCCAAGTATACTTAAATTTTATAGGTTGAGTGTTGAAAGTCATGATTGATAAAAAACTGAATTATTTATCTCCTCGAATTTCCAGTTCCATATCCCATCAACACATCGTATCGTTGTCCCCAAGGGCGATAATAAAACAACGCTTGATATTGATTTTCGGTTTGCCAAAAACTTCCGCTCACATAACTTGGATCGATTTTACCTGTTTTGGTATTTTTTACGACATATTGATAATTGTAATAACCTTGTTTCAAGAATAATTCGGTTACCCAAAATCCTGCATCGTCTTTTTCTAATTTTGAGTTTTCGTCAATTTCCCAATTATTAAAAGCTCCCACAACATACGGAACGTATAATCCATTCTGATCTTCGAAAGCGTCTAATGCAAAATAAACCCACGAATAATCTGCTTCAGAATTTGCTGCATATTCGTTTCCATAACGATTATTTCGGATATAAAAATTTCCATTAATGTCTGGATAATCATCATAAGGTAAATTATATTTCGGAATATCTGCACGCAAAACAGTGTGATAAACACTATCTTTTCTGAATGTTTTTTCTGTTGTTAAACTCGGAACTTCTAGATTTTTGTTATCAAACCAATTGTATTCTGCACCACCATCAAACAAAATATTGGTATCATTATATGTTAATTGATTTGGACGAGAAAAAGATGGTTGATTAACAAAATAACCTTCGTTCCAATTGTTATTTTTCATCAAAAATAATTTTGCGCCGTCAGGAACTTCAGTCAAATTTTGTGTTCCGCTCGAAACTTGAACTTGTAAACGTTGATTCAATTTTTTTACGGTTGGATTATTGAAACGAGAAACCATCACGCCAACATCCGCAATTGGTTGATAAACGGCAAAACGTTTCGTGAAAATTGGGTTCGAATCATTTTCTAAATACACTTTCAACACATAATTTCCAGGCAGTTTTACATTCATTTGCTCATTCGGGAATTGAATTTGATAATTGGTATATTTTTGATACGTATTGAATGAATTTTTATATGTTCGCGCATAATCGGCATTAACACCATTTAGAAATTCGGTTTGAAAAATATTCGATTCTGACCAATCTGCATTTCTGTGTTCGATAGAATATTGATAACGTTTATAACCTGCGCTGATATCATCAAAAAGAAAAATTAATCTTTCGCTAGAACCTAACTTGATAATGGGTGTATTATCGTTTGTTTGCGGATTAAAAACTTGAATTGTCTTGATATTCTTTGGAGGAATTACATCCTGGAACTGCCCAAAAAGAACAGAAGTCAATAGACAAAGTATAATCGAATAGAATTTCATTTTCATTATAATTTTGATTGTTAAAAATACAAAAAAAGCGCATGCCTTTTTGAAAAAGACATACGCTTATATAACTCTAAAATTTATTTTTTAGTACAAAGCAGGAAACTCGTTTGGTTTCGCTTCGCGCATCAATTCATAAACTTGTTCTGTAATATCATCAACAGAAGGTTTTGAGAAATAATCTCCATCAGTCGCATACGCAGGACGGTGAGCTTTCGCTGTAATCGTCAACGGTGCGCTATCTAATGTAAAATATCCACCTTGTTTCTCGATAATTTCTTGTAACAAGAATGCACTTGCTCCACCTGGAACATCTTCGTCAACAATAACTAAACGATTCGTTTTGTTCAAACTTTTCGCGACATCTGCATTGATATCGAAAGGTAATAAAGATTGCGCATCAATTACTTCAACAGAAATACCTAATTGCTCCAATTCTTTCGCCGCATCCATCACAATTCTCCAAGTAGAACCATATGTTAACAACGTTACATCTTTTCCTTCTTTTGTAATTTCTACTTCACCAATTGGCGTTGTAAACTCACCGATATTAGTTGGTGCAGGCTCTTTCAAACGATAACCGTTCAAACTTTCTACAACAATTGCAGGCTCATCTGCTTGCATCAATGTATTGTAAAAACCTGCGGCTTTTGTTAAATCACGCGGAACCAAAACATTCACGCCACGAACCAAATTTAAGATTCCTCCCATTGGCGAACCTGAATGCCAAACACCTTCTAAACGGTGACCACGAGTTCTGATAATCACAGGCGCTTTTTGACCTCCATTCGAACGATAAAGCACAGTTGCCAAATCATCCGAAATTCCTTGTAAACAATAAAGGAGATAATCTAAATATTGAATTTCTGCAATTGGACGTAAACCACGCATCGCCAAACCAATTCCTTGACCAAGAATTGTTGCTTCGCGAATTCCTGTATCCGAAATACGATCGATTCCATATTTTGCTTGAAGACCTTCTAAACCTTGGTTTACATCACCAATATTTCCCGCATCTTCACCAAAAACTAATGCCTTTGGATATTTTTCGAAAATTTTATCGAAGTTATCACGTACAATTACACGACCATCTTCTAATGTTGGATTTTCTCCAAACTCAGGTTTTACTTGTGGAACTTGTGTTGCTGTACCAGAAACTAATTTAGTCGAATAAATTTCTTCTTCGCGTTTCATTTTAACATCTAACCAAGAAATTAATTCAGTTTTTGTAACTAAATTTTCTGAACGTATTAAACGAATTACTTTACGAACAGCTCCATAAACATCACGTTTGAAAGGACTTTTCTTTGATTTTAGATTACTAATTTCAATGTTGATAAAAGCACCGTTAGCACTTTCTGAAGCAACTTTCGTTAATAATTCTAACGCTTCATTTTTCAAATCCAAAATTGGATTCAAATAATCGTCCCAACATTGTTTTTGAAAAGCTTTAACTTCAGCTTTAACTTCAGCTTCTAATTGATCTAACTCTTCCGCAGAAATAATTGCTTCCGAATGATCTGCAAATGCTAAAATATATTCACGGAATTTTGTGATTCCATCAAATTCTTTTTCCCATGTCAAACGCTCCTCTGATTTGTAACGCTCGTGCGAACCAGAAGTCGAGTGACCTTGCGGTTGCGTACATTCTTGCACGTGTACAATACACGGAATGTGATACTCACGCGCAAATCTTTCTGCACGTGTATACGCTTCAATCAAAGCAGCATAATCCCACGCTTTTACAGTAATAATTTCGTAACCTCTTTCCTCTTCCGTTCTTCCGAAACCTGATAATAATTCAGAAAGATTCGATTTTGTACGTTGAAATTTAGCTGGAACAGAAATTCCGTAACCATCGTCCCAAATAGAAACCACCATTGGCACTTGCAAAACTCCACCTGCATTTATCGTTTCCCAAAAATGACCTTCAGAAGTACTGGCATCACCAATTGTTCCGAAAGCAATTTCATTTCCGTTTACAGAAAATTGTTGTTCTTCGTCTGATTGAGGAACATTTCTAAAATATTTTGAAGCTTGTGCTAAACCTAACAAACGTGGCATTTGACCAGCTGTTGGCGAAATATCTGCACTCGAATTTTTTTGTTCTGTTAATTTTCTCCAAGAACCGTCTTCATTTAAAGAACGTGTTCCGAAGTGAGATGTCATTTGACGACCTCCAGATGAAGGTTCTTTCTCTAAATCTGTTAAAGCATATAATTGTGCAAAAAATTGTTCAACAGTTAATTGACCAATTGCGAACATAAATGTTTGATCGCGGTAGTATCCAGAACGGAAATCTCCATTTTTGAATACTTTTGCCATTGCAATTTGTGGTAATTCTTTTCCATCACCAAAAATTCCAAATTTTGCTTTCCCAGTAAGTACTTCTCTTCTCCCTAAAAGACTTACTTCGCGAGACATAAAAGCTGTCTTATAATCATTAATGATTTGACTTTTAAACTCTTCGAAAGTAATTTTATTTACCTCTTTTGTTTCCATTTCTTTTGTTTGTTGCATCACAAATTTAACAAAAGATTTATAACTTACACCATACAATTTACGTCTAACGAATAGATTATAGAATTGTATCATCCTATTAATACCTATAAAAATAAATACATAAAAAAACTTTACTGAGTATATGTTTGGTTTTTAACTTGCGAATTCACCATTACTTAATGGCTCAAACGAAATATAGAAGTGCAACTTTTGTGACGCAAGTAGAAGGAGTCAAGGAATACAAATTAACAAATTGATTACAAGTTTTATTGGTTCCTGATCAATCGCAAAGTAATGTTGTGGTTAACATTGTGTACAATGTTGGTTCTAAACACGAAGGTTATGGCGAAAAAGGAATGGCGCACTTGTTAGAACATATGTTGTTTAAATCAACAAAAAATTTAGGCGATATCAAGAAAATGTTATCTGACAAAGGTGGACGCGCAAATGGAACAACATATTATGATCGTACAAATTATTACGAAGTTTTCCCTTCAAGTGACGAAAATTTACGTTGGAGTTTGGAAATGGAAGCTCATCGAGTGTGCTTGTTGCACAACACT